>NZ_SGSW01000003.1:0-140813 GCF_004209125.1 Acinetobacter sp. WCHAc060033
CTTACAACGACTTTAAAAAATTGGTTGCTGAGAATGAAATTGTACTTAGTGATCGATATCTAAAGAACGTATATCGAACCAATATTCAGACAGCTTATGGACATGGTCGTTGGCAACAGCAACAGAGAAATAAAGATAAGCGACCTTATCTCATGTACTCCGCTATCAATGATTCTCGTGTCCGTCCAAGCCACTTGGATTTGAACCGTATCATTCGACACATAGATGACCCATTTTGGCTGTTGTATTACCCGCCGTGGGGGTTTATGTGCCGATGCACTGTGATTGCTCTAACAGAAGCACAGGCGAAGAAATACGGTATTACCACGGATGAAGATCTGCCTGTAATTGCTGAGGAGTCTGGGTGGTCTACAAGCCCTTTAACTTTTGGTGAAATGGAATCAGTGGTCGATCAGAAGATTGCGGACTCGATTTTAAATCAAGAATATTTGCTTGATCAGAAACAAGGGATTAAGGCGGAATGGACCGCAAGTAAGGAGTTAACAAACTTGCTTGCGCCAATGACTGATTCAAGTCGCGATCTATTTGACACGATTGCTAATACAGTGATTCCGCTTGATCCAAGTATTAGACCAAGTGCAATTAAGACACTGATTGATTACGTGCAGGGCAATGATGCTCAATTGACTGCTTATATTCAAAAGCCTGCAATCAACCTTGCCAAGGATGTTTTAAAGCAGTGGATTGTGAGTGATATGAAAGCAATTCAATCTATTGCAAGTAATTCAGCTTCGACGGTGACAGGAGTCGCAACACTTCAACAGGTAGCTTCATATCAAGTGGGCCAAGCAATTCAGCTTAATGCGCCATTGATCATGCGTGGATCTGACTCAAACATCATTATTCAGATTAAAAATGCAAGGGGCTTAGGTATTGATCTTGAAAAGCTCGATGCGGGGCAAGGTGTATTGTTTGAGATAGGTTTGTCGTTTGAAGTGGTTTCTATTACTACAAATGGTGGTCAGTTGGTCTATACATTAAAAGCACTGGTGAATTAAATGAAAAAGAAATGTGAATCATGTCGCCGTGGTTTGAATGGACTCAATGGCAATGGTTATAGTCCGTGTGGATGTGCTGTATATGCAAAACCCTTGAGCGAAGCTGAAATAGCTAAAGCTAAAGTTGATTTTAGAAAAGCAATGAATCAAGACTTAATAGACAATCCACTGTATTCAAAAAGAATTCAAATAGAGCCTAAGCCTGAATTTGTGCCACCACCACCTTTAATTCTAAGTGAGTTAGAAAGCAATGATTTTGAGATCATCCCGCCGATTTATAACCGTGTGTGGTTTTACTTTATGACTGGTTTGGTGATTGGGGTTTTGATTGGTCAGTCATTATGATCAGTTAGGATTCAAATATTTAAGTTAAAGCCACCTTCGGGTGGTTTTTTATTGGAGCATGAAAAATGCCTGAAACTGAAAAGCCTAACCAGTATTGTTTTCAACTCGGGCAACTGAGTGTTGATAATGCTGAGGAAGGCAAAAAGAAACGAACATTCTCTGGTGTCGCATATAGCGGTGAAGTGATTACTGACCACTGGTATTGGAGCCGAGTCATTTTTGATTTGGATTCTATGCAACTAAAAGGACGTATCCCCGCACTACTTGAGCATCGATCAAGCCAACGAGCAGGGGCTATCAATACACATTCAATTGATCATCAGACTGGTTTAACTGTTTCGGGTGATCTAATGAGTAATGAATTTGGTACTCAGGTTGCTCAAGACTCAGATGACGGTTTCCCTTGGCAGATGTCGGTACGAATTGAGCCGTCTAGCATTGAAGAAATCCAAGCGGATGCATCTGTGACGGTAAACGGAAAGTTATTACAAGGACCTATCACGGTATTTCGTGGCGGTCGAATCCGTGAAGTTTCATTCTGCGCCTTAGGTGCAGATGACAATACCAACGCCGTGGCAGCAAGCCACGATCCAAAACAATTTAGCAAAGAGGACACAAACGTGACCGAATTAGAACAAGCGAAAGCAGATAAAGCAAAGGCTGAGCAGGAACGTGATACAGCTCAAGCTGAGTTAAAACAGTTCAAAGCAAATAAACGTGAAGAAGATATTAAATCTTTAGAAACCGCTTTGAATAAACAATTTAGCGCAGAAGAAAAGACATCTTATACAAATATGGATGACACTTCTTTTGCATTCATGTCGCAACAAATGAAGCAGTTTACAAGTAATCAACCAGCACCCGCAGGTCAACAGCAAAATAACACTGTGCCACCGCATTTAGCACACCTATTTCAGCATCAGGCAACTGGTGGTCAAGGTGGTCAACAAGGGCAAGGTGGCAATCAGGGTTCGGCACTTGATCAAGCATTCAATAAGTTCGCCGCCTCTCAGGAGAATAAATAATGGGAACAATCACTCAAACGATTACCACTAAGCAATTAGTAATTGGTAATGGGGTTCGTACTGAAAATGCGAAACCAAAAACAGGGACAGTGTTTAAACGTGGTGATTTGTTAAGTGTGGACGCAGCAAATGTGGCGGATCACCCAGCCGTAGCAAGCGGTGTTGTTGGTGACTGGAATGCAATTGCTTTAGAAGATTTTACAGCTGAGCAATCAACATACCATTCAGCAAATGGGCTTGAAATGCCTATTTATGTACAAGGTTCATTTGATATTAGCGTTGTTACAGTAAATGGTGTGGCGCTTACTACTGCTCAATATGATGCAGTTCGAGCACAAGCATTAACAAATAAAATTGAACTTCGAAAAGTAGTGGGGAGTTAATAAATGGGTCAGATTTTTACATTCAATAATGCACCAGTGGAACTTCTTGATATTCCTCAGTTAGTGCTATTAACTGACAAAATGAAAAAAGTGGACACTTGGATTGTTGATCGCTTTTTCCCGCAACGTGTGGCGTACAACAAAGATGTAGTGCCAGTTGGTGAATTAAATACTGCGACACCTCTAGCGCCTTTTGTAAATCCGAATGTGGGTGCGCGAGCAATCAGTGTGGCTGAATCAGGTCAAGTTGATTTTGTAAAACCCGCTTATTTAAAGCCAATGATGACAGTGACTCCTGCGGATATTCAAAATTCATCTTTGGTGAGTCAACTTCGTCAGTTTGGTGTGATTGCTACAGGTTCAAATCAATTAAGTAATGCAGATTTACTTTTGATTGACCAAGCTCAAAAAGCCTTGTATCTACGACAATCAATCGAAAATCGAACACTATTGATCGCTCGTGATGTTCTGCTTTATGGCAAAACCACATTCGCCTCAGCAGATTTCGCGAAATATGAAGTGGATTATCGTCGCGATCCAGCATGTAAGTTCTCACCATTGGTGAAGTGGGGGCAAAGTGGTGCAAAAATCATGGATGATTGGCAAGCCATGATTGACCTATCAATTGAACATAGTGGTAGTTCACCACATATGGTTGTAACAAGTTCTAAAATCTTCAACATAATTCGTCAAGATCCTGAGTTTAAGGAGAAATTCATCGCACCATTTGCGGGAATTAGTGTTCCTCTCACTCCAACTTTTGATCACAAAGACAAGCCACAATTCCGTGGTGCTGTAGATAATATTGAAATCTGGACATATGATGTTCAACACAATATGGATGGAGCTGCGGGACGATTCATTCCTGAAGATTTCTTTGGAATGATTAATGATGCAAATGGCTGGATTGCACATTGCGCTATTCAGAACCTAGAAGCATTTGGTCAGGCACTTGAGTTTTTCTTAACTCAAGATCAGAAAAAGAATCCATCAAGTATTGAATTACTTGCGGAGTCGTCACCGCTTGCTATTCCTAACAATAAGAATGGTCTTGTTGGTGGTCTTGGATTTGTATAAGGGGAAATAAATGCCAAAGTACATCGCAAAACAATCCATCGGTCACTATCGACCTGGTGATGAAATCAAAGGGCTTGAAGATAAACAACTTCAAGCCCTTTTAACATCTGGCGCTATTGCAGAGCATGTTGAAACTAAGCAGGCTCAAGCAGAAAACTCAGAAATTGGTACTCTAAAAGCAGAAATCACTGATCTGAAAGCGAAAAACAAAACGCTTGAAGATGAAAAAGTAATCTCGGCTAAAGAAATCACTGATCTGAAAGCGAAAAACAAAACGCTTGAAGATGAAAAAGTAATCTCGGCTAAAGAAATCACTGATCTGAAAGCGAAAGTGGCTGATCTTGAAAAATCAATTGCTGCAGAAAAGAAACCTACTGCCAAGCCTACTGCTGAAAAATAGGTGATCTATGTACGCAACTGAGGGTGATTTGATTAAACGCTTTGGTGTTGAAATTGAGAACCTGAAAGCCATGCTTCCAGAAGACGCCATTGTGGATGCAATTCAGGACGCAACTGAAGAGATTAACGGCCACATCGGTGGTCGTTATAATCTTCCATTGCCTGATGTTCCAAGCAACTTAAAGCGAATGGCGTGTGATATTGCACGCTATCGTCTTTACTTTCAGCAACCAACGGAAGAAGTCAGAAAACGCTATGAGGATGCAATTGCATTCTTAAAGCGTGTTGCTGATAGCAAGGCTCATTTGCAGATTCAAGACTCATCAACGAGCGAAGTGGTGGATGATGAACCTGTAAACAAGCCAAGCACAATGCCAATCGGTACAACGTACCGTGGTGGTGTGTTTGGTGATGATGTTTTGAATATGATGCCAAGCTTAAAGTGAGGTGTTTATGGCTGTAGCAATCAAAGTTACAAGTGAAGAAAGCTCAGTTATTGAAGCTCTACAGCAGATCATTAATCTTGATACATCGAAAATGTATGATGAGATTGGTGCTTATGGGGTTTCATCGACTCAGATGCGCTTTGTTGATCAACATGACTCAGATGGTAATCCATGGAAACAATCATGGAGAGCAAAGGAGCAAAATGGGCAAACATTAAGAGACACTAATCGATTAATGAATAGCTTAACTCACAATGTATTACCGAATGGTGTTGAGTGGGGAACAAATGTTGAGTATGCGCCAAGTATGCACTTTGGATTTAAAGCTACAGCGCGATCAGGTTATTTGCTTTTTAACGTTGTTGGTCAGTGGCGAAAAGTCAAAAGTGTGGAGTCAGAGCCCAGACCTTACCTTGGGATTAATTCCGATGACGAAAAAGAGATTTTGGACATTATAGGAAATCATATACATGGCTGATTTTTTTGCTGTACGCCGTGAGATTGCCGAAAAGCTAAAAGAGATTTCAGCATTTAGGCAAATTTACACACCATTGAATTCGGTGAAAGTAACTGAAATGTCGCAAATTACACCATCCGCTCATGTGAATTTTCAACGTATTGCTAAGTCAGATAACTCTAGTGACTCTAGAGTGAATTTGCTTGGTTTGCGTTGGGCTGTAACTGTTGCATGTCGTAATGCTCAATCTCAAATGGTCGATGGCTCTGAGGTAACAGATGAAGCAGGTAATTTGCTTGAAGAAGTCATTACTCTACTTAGCGGTTGGCAGCCTATGTCGAGTTGTAGACCACTGTCACTTGTCGATGTGAAAGAGGGCTTTTCACCTGGATTCGCATATTTAACAGTTTTCTTTGAATCGAAACGATTTATTTAGGACAAACACATGCAAAAACAATATACCGCCCTGCAACCTATAGGGCGTTTTGCTGTTGGTGAGGTCGTTGGAGGCTTATCTGACCAGCAAATCAAACAATTATTAGCAGATAAGATCATTGAGGAAGTGAAGCCATCTGCTCCAACTAAACAAGCAAAAGAGGTCAAAACAGATGGCTAAACAGTATATCTCGCTCCAAGGTGAGTTGATTTTGGCTAAAATTATCAATGGTGTGGCTGGTAATTTATTTAGTGTTGGCAACGTGCCAGAAGCTACAATCTCAATTACTTCTGATCAGGTCCCGCATTACGAAGCAACAACTGGTCAACGTGCCAAAGATGCTCAGTTATTTAAACAAACTGGCGTGTCACTTAAGGCGACACTTGAAGAAGTTAAAAAAGAAAACTTGTCAATTGTGCTCAGCGGTAAAACTATTGAAGTTGCTGAAAAGACTATTGCTGATGAAAGCATCGGTTCGGTGACAGCAGGTGCTACAGTAGATTTAGGTTTGCGTAATTTATCTGAAGTTGTATTTAAAAGCGCACCCGACACAACAATCACAGAAGATAAATATGTCCTTGATGCTGCCTTTGGCACTGTAACCTTTATTGAAGCCATTGTTGGTGATGTGAAGTGGTCGGGCAAATCAGGTGCTGTGACACGTACTGCGATTGCAAATGACATTGGTAAAAATACTTATCGCTTGTTGTTTAAAGGTATCGACACATTCACTGGTGATAAAATTGCATTAACTTTGTGGAATCTTGAATTCTCACCTGAAACCGAGTTTTCATTAATTCATGAAGATTTCGGCAGTTTTGAATTGGAAGGTGATGCGCTTGCTGACACATCAAAAGCAAATGATACAGAGTTGAGTATCTTTGGTCATGTGGATCGCTTTAAAGTCGCTGCATAAACAACACAACAGGCACATGGGGCGCATAAGCGTCTTTTTTTGTGCCTGTTATTTAAGAATTTCCCACGACTCAACTGGTTTTCCAACAAAACTATTGAAATAATCATTAATTTCTGGTGGTGCTGAATCAAGAATTAGCACTCGATCAATTACGTCTGTATTGCTTGGTTTTGAGAAAGCAGGGCCATCGACATGAGCAACTGCTTTAAATCCTTGATGTATTTTTTCTGATAGCCATTTTGACATTTCAATCTCACACAATCTTAAGTATTAATATTATGAATGAATTCTTTCTCGCATCAAACAGAACTATTCAAAAAGACGATATTGAAATCAATCAATTCACAGTTAAAGACTTGGATCAGTGGTCTCAATTCGCCGAACCAATTAGAAAAGAACTAAAACAAGATTATTCGGATGAAAAAGTTGAGTCGGTTATAAAGCAAAATAAAACCTCCGCTTTAATGCTTTGTTCGCTCGCTACCAATTTCAACACTAATGTTTTTCTCAGCATCTTGAATACAGATGCAGATAAATTTATCTCGATATTCTCAGAAGTATTGGCAGTAAATAGAGCCTACTTCGATCAAGAAGATACTAAAAAATCAAAAGAAAAATCAGAAACAACGTGGTTTGACTCATTCCAGTTCTTGATCAGCAAAGGCCATAAACACAAAGATATTTTAGATTATAGCTTCGGCACATTTTTAGAATACTTAAAAGCAGCTCAACGCAATGAGCGTAATTCACTTCTAAGCTTTGGTAGTGCTATGCGTGTTTCATATCATGCTGATAGTAAAGCGTATTCAAAATACACTGAAGAAGTGAAGAAAGGTTAATTTTCACATTGATTATTCAGTGGGCGATAGATATTCTTTGATTAAAACGTGGGGGTTTTATGAAAAAGATATTATTTATTAGCTTGTTGCTTGGATTTACTACGGTAAGCGCTTATGCGGTAGATGCGAGAAGCATTCGCACCTCAACAGAATTGGTTACTTATGATGATTCGGTTGGATCAATGCTTTCAAAGCTTGGAAGACCCGAATCTAAGAATGAATACACTTCGCGTGATTCGCGCGGAAAGCTAATGTTTTTAACTGATTATTACTACACGATCGACAAATTAAAATACACCGTAACCATTTGGGAAGGTAAAGTATTTAGAATCCAGTGGGAGCGTTGATTCTGAGTCATACAGTTGAGTGTCAAGTTTGTGGGCATGTTGGGGCAACCAAAAGCAAAGGGAGTGTTTTGGTGTTGATCGTCTTACTCTTGCTTTTCTTTCCAGTGGGTATTTTGTATTGGCTTCTTAATCGAAAGACTAAAGTTTGTAGCTCTTGTAGTAGTAGCAATGTAAGGCTATATCGACCACAGCAAGCTAATAATCGATTGCATCAAAGCAATAGTGTTCAATTGCTTCAGTGTCCAGATTGTCGTGAGGAAATTCGTTTTGATGCTAGAAAGTGTAAGCATTGTGGGAGTGTGGTGGAATAATGAATTTTAAAGCTTTGACTGGATAACTGGAAATTATCAGCAAAAGTTACCGATTTAGATCATAATTTAATTAGACCTCCCGAGGGAGGTCTAATTAAATACACTTAAACTTCAAATTACTCAGATGAAGATTTTTCTGTATTTGGCACAGTAGTAACTTGTTTATGCTCGTTCGTTACTTTTTGCTTTTGACTAGGCATATAGTCTGGTTCACTAGACATGGCTAAATATAAAAAAGTGAAAAAGACTGATGTTAAAACCGCAACGATGGCTATAAATTTCCAGCCCAAGGTAGTTGATTCTGAATCATTTGATGTGTGATTGTTTTTCATATAAAACCCAAAAGGAAAATGTAAAAAAGTGCAACATTTATATCATAAAACTCTCAATTAATTTCTCATAACCAGAGTTATGGTTTTGAAATATTTCTAAGATTAATACTTTTAGGGTATATTGTCTGTATTCAGTGAGCAGTACAAATTTAATAATCATTGAATTTTTTGTTTACAGCCTTGGCTGTTTTTTTATTTGTTTTTAAGGTGTTTTTATGAATAAGCTAGCAATTAATGTAAAAGATCAATTTGGATCGCAATATGAGGTCGAAGCGACTCTAGATGATATTGTTGTAAATGAAGCCAAAACCCACGAACGAATTAAGCATATTGTTTTTGAAGGTGAAGTGCTTCGTCCTAATTTTGAGATGCTTTTTGAAAGTTCAAATACAGGGAAAGTTTTAAAAATTGTGAAATCTTAATTTGCTTATTTTAGAGGACCTCCTACGGGAGGTTTTTAATATCTAGAATTTAGAAAAAGTTGTAAACCGCACCACTACAACTTGAATTGATATCAAGCACAACTCACAAGTTTTACTTTGAAAGCCGAGCTATTTAGTTCGGCTTTTTTATTACCTAAAGAAAAACCCCAATGCGGAAACATCGGGGTTTTGGATTCCACTCAACCGAGAAGTAAAGAGGAAATAGATCTATATGCAAAAGCATACAACAAATTCACAATTAAAGGTAGATGGAAAAATGACATCAAAAGGTGCTGATCGTGTCGGTTTGTTACAAGGGGTAGCGCTTCTAGTCTTAGCATTAAGCGCTTTAGGACTTTCTGTGGCGGCAATTTTATATGCCTTAAAATAAAGCTACTACTTAATCATCGTACCACCTCCTATATGGAGGTTTTTATTGCCTAAATTTTGAGGTTCTCATGTCAAAAAATCTAACATTTAAACTCATTTTAGATGGTGATAACAAGGGTTTAATTAGCGCAGCAAAACAATCTGAAACAACCGTTAAATCTGTTTTGGAGACCATTAAAACAGAAGCTGAAAAAATAAAGATAGATGCCTTGGTTGGTGAGCTGGCAAAAGCAACAACGGAAATATCATCACTTGGTGATAAAAGTGCGATTAGTGCAACACAGTTGCGCGATATGTCAACCCAAAGTCAGCAAATGATCAGCGGATTAAAATCAGAGCTGATAGGGGCGCAAGCTGAACTGGTACGACTATCTCAAACAAATGCTTCACCAGCTGATATACAAAATGCAATAAATCGTGTTGAAGACCTAAAGTCGTCAATTCAAACTGTTGAAACAGCATTTGGCGCTTACGAATCTGTAGCAACAAATGCAATGACTGGTGTTGATAGAGCCGCAAGCAAGACAATTGCCGAGGTTCAAAAATTCACATCAGTGGATTTGAATAATGTGGTTTCTGAGGCACAGAATGCAACCCGTGCTATTGAAAGTATGGGTGATGGTGCTGTTGTTTCATCCCAAGAGATTGAACGAATTAGTCAATTGGGTGCAAACTCGATAAGTACGCTTGAGAAAGAATTACAGCAAGCTACAACTGAACTAAAGAACCTGAGTCAAAGTACCAGTGCAGTACCTTTAGAAAAGTTTAATGAGGCGAGCAATCGAGTTGTAGCGCTTGAGGATGCACTATCCTTAACCCAAATAGCCTTTAAAGATTTTCAAACAAAAGCATCATCTGCAATGCATGAAGTCTCAGATAGCACAAATAAGGCGGCAGATAGTGCAAAGAAAGCTGGAAACGATATCTACAGTGCATTAGGTATTCGACCACCAACTGTAATTAATGATGCAATTACAGACCTAACTAAAAAACTTGAAGACTTTAAAAAAAATAGCAAACTTCCAGCGGAAGAAATTGCTCGTGTTACCAAAATTACTGAGCAAGAAATTTCACGTTTAAAAAATGAATTAAGTGGAGTTGATTCCGCGGCAGAAAAAGCCAACTCAGGTGTATCAACTTTATCTAAAGGAATGGGTGGTGCAAGATTTGCCGCAAACGCATTAGTCGGTGCAATGGCTGCTCTCGGTGTTGGTTTTGGTGTTAAGGAATTAGCCCAAACAGCCGATTCTTATACCAACTTATCAGCACGCATCAATATCGCCACCCAAGATGGCGGTAACTTTGCTCAAGCGATGGCTGGTGTACATCAGGTTGCCCTTGCAACGAATAGCTCACTTGAAGCCACAGGTACGCTATTCACAAAGATTAATGACACTGGTAAGCAAATGGGGCTTACACAACAACAGTCATTAGATTTAACGAAAACGATTAACCAAGCAATTCAAACTGGCGGTGGGTCAGCACAGGCAAGTGAAGCGGCAATCACACAATTAGCTCAGGCGTTACAGTCTGGTGTGTTGCGTGGGGATGAATTCAACTCGATCATGGAGCAAGCGCCAGGTTTAACTAAGGCTTTGGCATCAGGATTGAATGTCACTACTGGTGAACTCCGTAAAATGGCTGAAAATGGAGAGCTCTCAGCCGAGCGTGTTGTTAAGGCAATTCAAAGTCAGTCAGCGGCAGTACAAGCAGATTACGATAAATTCCCAACAACAATCGGAAACGCATTACAACGCATTTCAACTAGTTGGGAAATCCTGATTGGCAAGATGGATCAAGCAAGTGGAACATCTTCACAGGTTGCTCAGTGGTTAGCAATGCTTGCGGATAACATCCAAAACCTCAAAATATTTATTGATGATATTGGTGAAGGTTTTGTTTGGATTGGAGATAAACTACAAAGCATTGATCCATCGACAATTAATGTACTTAAATCAACATTAAGTGATGCATATGATACTGTAAAATCATTAATTTCAAACGTTGCTACACTCGGGGAGACAATTTGGAGTGCGTTTACCACAGCTCTTGATAGTGTCTCTCCGCTTTTTGCTGCATTATTGAGCGGAAAAGAGGAGGTTAGTGGGCTTGAGGTTGCGCTGAATACATTAAGAATGGCATTTGCAGCCATTAGCGATATAGCAACTGGTTTTAATATCGGTCTAAAACTACTCTTATCTGGAATTCAGTTTTTATCAGGTGGTTTGTATGCGCTTAGTTCACAAGTCTTAGGTTTCTTGGGTTTTGATACTTTAGCGCAACAAGCTTTGAATGCATCCGATCGGATGTTTGCTCAGGCTGAAAAAAATGGTAGCGAAGCCGCTAAACTTGCTGAGAATCACAAGTGGGCTGTAATTGAAACCTACAAGGATATTAGTGAAACAGAGGAGCAAGGGAATCAAGAGTCTATCGCTCTATCAAAAGAAAAGCTAAACCAACTATTAGCGGATCAAAAAACAGAAGCTGAAGGGAAAAAAGTTACTGAGGATGAAAAACTAAAAGCCGTCCAAGCCTATGCTGAGGCATCCATTAAAGCCAATGGTGGCGTAATGGATGGCGTGATGCAAGCTGATCTATTAACCAAGGGCTATATCGTCACAATTGATGAAGCGGGTAAGGTTTCTGTTCAGGCAGGTGAAAGCGCAGCGCAGGCAGCCGAAAATGCCAAGGTTAAAGAAGAGGCTCTTAAAGTTGCTAAAGATAACGTCAAAAAGGCAGATGAAGAGCTTCTTGCATACCAAAAGCAGGCTACAGTAGAGCGCGTATTACTGGATAAGCAGATTGAGGAAGCCAAGCGAACAGGTGATTTAAATGCATTGGTTTCTGCTCAAAACTCCGTTAATGCTATAGATGCTAAAGAAAATGAGCTTCGCAATAATCGTAATACTCGTATTACAGAGCTTAATAATGCAACTACAGGATCAGGTAAGGTTGCTGAGTCTGCTTACTCCAGAGCCTCCGCTGCTGCAAAGATATTTGATGTAGATCTTGATGCATCACTGAACAAAGTATCCAAGTCTTTTTCTGCTACTGGTGGGGAATTGGATGGTTTTAAAAACAAGTTAAGCGAAGCTGGGGTGACTGGCAAACAAGCAGGGGATGTAACTTACCAAGCGTGGCTTAAATGGCTAGAAACCGCGAAATCACAAGCTGAGATAGATGCGGCAAAAGCCAAGCTCAAAGAATTTGGTGATCAAGGGGTAATTTCAACATCACAGGTAGATCAAGGGCTATTTGCAATAAAAATGCAGGCACAGAAGTTACCCGATGATATTGATCCTGTAACAGCTTCTTTTAAGCGACTTGGAATTGAAACTAAAGAAAACTTAGCACTTGCTGCTAAACAAGCAATGATGGATTTCATTAATATCAGAGATAGTGGAAAGGCTACAGCTGAAGGAATTCAACAAGCTTACACAAAAGCAATGCAAGCCGCTGAGTTGTCGGGTGATGCAGGACAAATCGCCGTAGCAAAGTCTATAGCTGCAACAGCTGGAATGATTACCACAGTTGATGAGGCTGGAAAAACCGTCGTCAAATCTTATGCAGAAATGGACAGAGCAGCAAAAGCCCACGCCTCAACAGTTTCAAATGGTGTAACAAGTGCTTATCGCCGCATGGGTGAGGTTGCTCGCGAAGAAGCTCTTTCATCTACCGAAGCTTGGAATAAAGCACTGGAAGCGCAACAAGGCGGTATCCATGCGACAAGAAAAGGCGAGAAGACTCGACTCGCATTTGACCAAAGCGGTGTCGAAGCAGAGCTCAAAGCAATGGGTTATGACGATAAAAGAGCGACTGAAATTGCAAAAAGCATTTTAAGTAGCTCTAAGTCGGGCGATGGGTATAAAAATGCTTCCACATCTTGGCTTGCTAAAAATGGCTACGACATCATTGGTTCGTTTGCTGGCGGTGGTGGTGGTACTTCAAATGCGAACTATGTGCGAGAGCAATTAGAGCGTTATTCGCAGTATTCAGGCAGTAAGTCATCATCAAGTCTCAATACTGACTCTAAAACAGTGAAATACGAGATCAACACAGGTAAATCAAGTGCCACTGTTTACGGAAATCAAAAAACTGAATCTGATTTTGATTCAGTCTTAAGAGATCTTGAAGCTATCAAGAAGAGTTCATAATGAAATTAATACGTGTAGCAACATCAGAAGCCGTCTCATTGTCAGACGGCTTTTTATGGTCTGATGAATTTGATTGGCAACCCATTGAGCAATCTCAAGAACGAGCAGTAAACGGTTCTTTGATCATTCAAGAAGGCAAAAAGAAGTCGGGACGACCAATCACACTCACTGCTGACAAAAACATGGCATGGGTTAAGCGTCACATAGTTTCAAAGCTAAAAGATTGGTCAGTACTGCAAGAAAAATTCACGCTTCAGTTTGAATATTTTCATGAT
The DNA here is from genome assembly GCF_004209125.1 of Acinetobacter sp. WCHAc060033. Classification (NCBI taxonomy): domain Bacteria; kingdom Pseudomonadati; phylum Pseudomonadota; class Gammaproteobacteria; order Moraxellales; family Moraxellaceae; genus Acinetobacter; species Acinetobacter sp. WCHAc060033. The sequence goes on from NZ_SGSW01000003.1 coordinate 13,574, forward strand.
AAGCGAACTTTTAATGTCGCTTTTAATCATCAAGAAAAAGCAATTGAGGCAAGCCCTGTGCTTGATCACCCAAGCGTTTCAGAAGATGACGAATATAACGTAACACTAAGATTTTTGGAGTTAGAAGATGCCGATTGAAACTAAAGATTTAGTCATTTATGAGTCTGAACGTCTGACTGACAACGATGATGGTGGTGGAAAATACAACGGTCAAATCATTCAAGATGGGCTTAGCAATAACCTGTTTGATGATATTTCTGAATTAGATCGCACGATGGGTAATGTGTCTATTTGCAAGATTTTTCCTGCAGTTATCACAAATGACACTGATAAATTAATGGGTGCAACTGTATTTATTTCAGAGTTGCCTAAAGACCCGAATGTCTCAGCACTTCTATTTAGCACAAAAAGTTGGACTGATCAGCGCAAAGCAGCCCAAAACCGTATTGAAAACTACTTAGCGAAAGGTGGTCAGACTGCGGGTTATCCGCAGGATACACACTATCAAGGCATGAAAACCTTACAAGCCATCATGTTTCCCGAAGAAACAGAAGCATCCGTAGGTAGTACGATTGTTTTAGCGTCAAATGAGGGTAAAGCGCTTCAACATGATCAGTATGTACGCATTACTAAAGTTGAAACACGCACTGCAATTTTAATGGTCGATGGAACGAAAGTTGAATATAAGGTTGCGACATATTCACTTAACGATCCGCTTGATCAAGACTATGTAGGGCTTTCAGCAAAGCAGTGGTACAACGGAGAGAAAAGCCAAACTATTCTTCGTGACACGCTTGTTGCTGACACAGGGCTTTATTACTCATCTGTGAAGCTAAAAAGCGCAGCGACTGTTGGTGAATACACTGTAAATGCAAAAGATATTTTTGCTCAGCTTATTCCATCTGCACAGACAGAATCACCAATTGTTGATGTAAACGCTGCGGGTGAGAGTGTTGTTTTAGTGCCTGGGAACTCAGGTTCTATTTCAGCAAACTTCTCAACAACAGTGGGTACGAGTCAAAACCTATACATCGGCTCAAGTGTAATGCCTTCAAGTGTTTCATTTAGCTTATTTGGTCAGCAAATTACAGACCAAGGCGGATTGCTTAAAAATAGCCAAGGTACACAAGTAGGCGTGATCGACTATCAGCGCGGGTTAATTCAATGGACCACTGCAGCAGGCTCAGGAGCAACTACACTCGCAATTACTTTTACACCTGCTGCATCACCAAGTCAGTACTTTCAAAGTTACTCAGTGCCAGTAACACAGAATAATCAAAGTTCGAACTGGACAGGGGTTTTAGTCCCGATTCCTGCACCTGGTTGTTTATCGATTTCTTATATGGCGCAGGGGAAGTTTTACGAACTTAAAGACGATGGCTCAGGGCAATTAAAAGGCTCTAGCACGTCTTTTGGTTCGGGTCGAATTAACTATGAAACAGGATCTTGGACATTCACAGCGGGTGTGTTACCAGATGTGGGTACACCGATCTTGCTTTTATGGGGTACACCGATCATCACTTTTGTGCGCTCTGGTTTACCTGTAAACAAAGCAAAATTTGCATTCAAGTTAAATCAGGGTGCTGTAGCAACAGGCGTAACAATTGATTGGTTACTTGAGGGAGTGCCGAAAAAAGCAGTGAGCAATGCGCAGGGTAAATTCACTGGTGATGCAACAGGCTTTATAAATTACAGCACAGGCGAGGGTGAAATAATTCCGCTTAAGCTGCCGCAGAAAAATACTGAATTCAAAATTACATACAATTTTGGATCAAAACAAACTCAGACAAAATTTAACGTTATACTCGATTCAGCCCAAAAATTAACATTTGTAGTTGGGACGGGGTCGCCGTTACAGCCAAACAGTATCGGTTTGCGTATCCCACTCAGTTCAGTAGGTGGAAATTTCGGACATCTTGATTTGATCGATGTACCTATATCATCAAGCATGGGGAATCTTGTGAATAACCAAGACCAAGTTCAGGGCACAATCAACTATACAACTGGTGAAGCGGAAGTTACACCGACGATGATTAAGAAAGTGTTTGATTATATTTACACGCCATCCAATGTCTACGCATCAGCATAAGGGGGATTTATGGCTTCATTTTTTTCACCGCAAGTTTCCCAAATTGGGGGGCGTGATGTTGAGTTGCGAGCATACAATCCTGTTGATATTGAAGTAACTTATCGTGACACATCAGGCTTAAATTCAGCTAATCAAACTATTCTCGCAGAGAAAATAAAACTTGATTTGTCGTCAGGTTATGCTGAGCAAATCTTAACTGGATCTGTTCGTTTTAAAATTGGAAATGATACATTTTTAGATCGCACAGGCACGCTTTATCGCAATGTAGATCCTGCAACAAATAGTGGTATTGCATCGGGTGTTGTGCAATACGGAAACGGGTTGATTGAGCTTGATACTTGGACACCAAATATTGACAACTCAGTTTTATTGCAATCACTCACAACCACAACCGACTTACCACCAGTAAATAAATTAAGTTTCAGAACTCCAATCATTCCAATTCGCCCACAATCTTTAACTGTCGTTGTTTCAACCTTAGATTTTGGTCAATTGACTTTGATTGCTGATGAAAACGGTGCAATTGAAACAAGTCGAGCACATGGGAAAATCAACTACATCACTGGATTGATTGAGCTGTTTTTCTACACTAAGACTGAAATCACAGCGACGAATAGACCTGAAATTGAGGCGAAGCCTTGGTATGACATTCTTTTAGAATATGAAGAAGGAGGTAAGCAGTACATAAATACCCCAGTTTGGGTTGATGCATCATCTGCTCGATACAACGCCATTGCTTACACTTATATACCGCTGGATGCTGAAATCCTCGGCTTATCAGCTACGCGCTTACCGCTTGATGGGCGTGTACCAATTTTCCGTGTCGGTGGCATGTGTGTTGTAAGTTCATCTAAAGAATATGTGATGCTTGATCATGTGGCGGGTAAAACCTATGAATTGGCTGATGCGCGTATTTCGTGGTGTGAACTCGAAGATAGTAAAGGTGTGAAAGTACCTTACGATCAGTACATTGTGGACTACGATTACGGAAAATTCACATTAAGTGGCGACTTTGCTGTAAATGCACTTACACCGCCTTTTACTGCTAAATATCGCTATCAAGACATGGGTTTGATTCGAGATGTGCAAATCAGTGGTCAAATCACTTTCACAAAGCCTGTGACACATAACTATGATACGGAAAATACAATCGTTGGTTCTGCACTTGTGATTGATGATATGCAAGCGCGTTACACACGTAAGTTTGTGCAACAAACTTGGGGAAATGTTTGGACTGATGAAGCGTCAGGTGGTGCAATTTCAGCAAACTATAATGATGCAATCTACCCAATCCAAATGACAAATAAAGGTGCTATTCAAGAACGTTGGGCGCTTGTGTTTACAAGCGGTACAGGTTTTAAGTGTGTTGGTGAGTATTCTGGTGAAGTCGGCACAGGCACGGTAAATGAAGACTTTTCCCCAATTAATCCAACCACTAAAGTGCCGTATTTTGTAGTTAAAAAAGAGGGTTGGGGTGCAGGTTGGGCGAACAGTAATGTATTGCGCTTTAACTCAATCTCAGCAATGTACCCAGTCTGGGCGATTCGCACAGTGAAGCAATCAGAACCAACACAGATTTCAGATCAATTCCAAATCATGTTGCGTGGTGATATTGATCGTGTTGTTTAAAATTTAAATCAAATATGGCCGCTTTGTGCGGTCTTTTTTATGAGTAAAAAATGTCAAATCTTATTAAACACTATCAAAACGATATGAAAAACATCCCCCAGCTCACGAACAACTGGGGGAGTATGATTAAGCTTTTGGATAAAGTTCTGGTTGAGGGTTTTAACTTTGTGCCAATTTTATCTATAACAAAATCATCAATAGAAGCAATCACGGCAACTATAACTTTGGGCGCAGGGCATGGCTTTATTGATCGTCAAGTTGTCAGAATTGGCGGATCAACAAATGGGTGGGATGGTGATTTCAAGGTGCTGTCAGCGAATACGGATAGTGTTGTTATTGAATGTTTATCTTCACATCCACAAGCTATTACAGGAACTGCAAGTTGTTCAACCGCACCTCTTGATTTTGAAATTGTATTTAGTACACCAAGTGACAGTACAGAACCAAAAAGGGCATACAGATCAACAAGTCCTGAATCACTGGGCTTAATATTGCTTGTGCATGATTTTTGTGTAAGTGGTGCTGCGGTTAATGGTGCTAAGTTCGCAAAAGTTGGTGTAGTTTCAGCTATGAGTGATATTGATAATATCACTGGTGTGCAAATGCCATTTGATGCTCAAAACTCAAATGCTAATTGGGGGTGGGATGGCACATATCATGGTTGGACAAAGTGGTATTACAGAACTTACAACAACGGTAACGGAGGTTCTAGTCCTGATTCTACGAGCGCTCTAGCGGGAAACTCAACGTACAATATTGTTGGTGACGGCAAAAGTATTGTTCTCGATACTATGCATTCAAGTTTCGGTGCACATGCAGTTTATGGATTTTGTGAGTTTTATGATCAAAAATTAAAAAGTGTTAATTTAGCTCTTTTGGCATCAGGTTCCCAGTTAAAGGTGCCTCAAGCTTATCAATACTTTTATTCTTGGGCGCGAGGTAGCTATCATTTGTGTAACGAAGCCGGCTCTGAATCGGTTTCGGGAGCGGGATTAAAATTAAATGCATTGATTTGGTTTGATGAGAATGGAGTAGCCAAATGGAGTCGAGCAGGTAGAAATTTCACATTCGGAACTTTAGATGAGTCACAGCAATTTGCACTTGTTAATTTTGATTTCATTTCTACATTGCCTATTTTAGATGTAAATAATTCACCGCGGGGGGTTCTGCCTTTTTTGCGTATCTCAGCAAATCAAAAAACTGAAATCTCATATTCCGCAGGTGTGGGGAAATATGTGAATAAATATACTGCTGGCGAAGCACGAAAATTTGTTAAGTATACGGTTCTTCTGGAGTCATTGTGATGCTTGATTGCAAGATATATGTATTGATCGCAACACAATTAAAACAAACAGTTGTTGCGGGCAAGACTTTGGAAATAGGAACCCCTGTTTCAAGACAAGTTCGAGCGTATGGCAGATCAAATGGTGCTTTACTAGGATCAGTTCAAAGTGATAAGAATGGGGTGTATAAGATGTATTTGCCACTTGATGTTGCTTATACAATTGTTTCATTAGATCCTCATAAAACATATAACGCAGTCATTCAAGACAACGTGGTGCCACAATGAGTAAGCCATCTTTAAAAACAAGCTTGGCAATGCTACGAGCGACAGCTAATTTCTTAGATCAAGGTAGCGCAAATGCTACCCTTATTTTTTATGATGACTCAAAACCTGTTTCAATTGATGTTGATGCAAAAAGCTCAGCAAAGGTTTTAGTTCTTGATTTGCAAAAGCCATGCACCAAAGCAATTCATGAAAACAATATAGAGTTATTCTCAACAAATGCAGGCGTTGCAATTAAATCTGGCACAGTAAAATGGGCGAGATTGATTAATGGTGAGGGTGTAGCTGTTGCTGATATTAATGTTGGGACTGACATTGTTTTAGATAATTACGATATTGTACTTGGATCAAGCGTAAAACTTGATGTGATTTATTTAAGCCCACAGCTCTAAAAAATGAGGTGGTAAATGTCTGACTACACGCCACCAGATGCTTTGAATGTAATTTTGAATTTTACCAAAGAATTAAAGCCAGTTGATTCACAAAATTTAGTTTTAAATTTTGGTGCTGAAGATGGGTTTAATTACGCAAATATCAGCATTGATACGTCATTTAGATTTAGCGCAACGGGCACGGTAGAGCTACCGATTGATGTGCATGGCTCAGCCAATATCCTCATTGATACTGCGTTTGCTTTTGAGGCAGTGGGTACATTTGATATTAATCACATTGTCGGTGTTTCGTTAAATAATTCTTTGATTTATCAAAAAGCTTTGCCGAGCCTAAGCGCTGTGCGAACACCTTGGTCAAAGCCAATTTTAAGAGCCCTGAATAGGGCTTCTTTTTATGATACAGGCTTAACCCAACTCAATGTTGTTGATATTAAAAATGAGGAGGGGAAGTCACTTGCTCAAAACATCCGAACTATTTTTGAAGAAACCACAGGATTAAATTCCGACTTAGATTTAAGTTGGCAAGAAAATATTAGGCTTAAGAAACAATATGGGTTTGATTACAAAGTAGCTGAGAGAAAATGTATTGAGCGTCAATTTGATTGGGTTGAGTTGGTTCGCAAACGAAAGCAGTTTACTTACTCGCACGAAGTCGCAAAGATATTTGAAAATACATATCAATTTGAATGGGATAAAGGGCTTGAGATAGTCACTGCGAATGAATTTGTCTGGCAAATAGCACGACCTATTTACTATAGAAAACACCCTATTCAGCCTTGGCAAAAACCTGAACCTCTAAAATATGTCGGCAGTACAAATCTAGAATTCAATTGTTTATGTACAGAAGTTGATTCACATAATGTGATTTTAAATTTCGGTGTAGATGACTGCATTCCCGCAATTAAGAATCAAAATTGGTGGTATATCATGAATGAAGTATCAATCATAAATACACGTACAAATGAAGAAATCATCGTATTAAATGGCAAATATGGTTCAGACCGTAGCCGTTGGTGTTGGTCTTACAGCTTGACTGTTGCTGAACCTGAAATGAGCAAGCTGCAAAAGTTTGATGTTCTAAAGATCACAGTGAATGGCAATATTCACATGATGATGTATGAAGATTATTCAAAGTCCCAAGTGTTTGCTAAAACGATTTACACGTTGTCAGGTCGAAGTCAATCAGCGTTGCTAGAATCTCAATATTCACCTGTACGCTCATATCTACAAGAAAATGAGCGAACATCAGTACAGCTTGTTCAGGCTGAACTTGATCGAGTAAATAGCAATACTCAGCTGAATTGGCAGCTTATTGATGAACTTGGGTGGATTGTTGAATCGGAGAGCTTAAGTTATACAAATCAAGCGCCAATCGATGCGATTAAGATGATTGCTGAAGCAGGTGGTGGCTTTGTTTATAGTGAAAAAGATTGCAACACACTCTCAATAAAACCACTTTATAAAAAGACTTATTGGGATGCGATGGAAGTTAGTGACTATGATTCATTGATACCCGAAAGTCTAGTTACGCAACACTCTGAAAACTACCAAGAATTATTGAATTACAATGCAATTACACTAACAAACCCAAGAAACGGCAATACAGGGCTGATTAAACGCAGAGATACTGCAGGTGATATTTTACTAGAACCAGTTGCAAATCCACTTTTTAATGCTGTCAGCATGGGTAGTTTTGGTCGAGCTGAATTGGCGAAATCAGGTCGTGTTGAAGATCATGTTTTCAATATGCCAATTTCACAAAAATCACCTGAACAGGTTTTGGGTGATGTTTTTGCATTCGATGGGAAGTGGCAGGGTATTGTTGATGCTGTTGATGTGTCATTTACATATTCAAAAGTAGAGCAAACTGTAAAAGTGGAGCGTATTGTAAATGAGTAATCCGCTTGAAAGACTAATGGCTTTGATGCCTAAAGCACCTGAATTTGTTGGCACAATTACAAGTGTTAATCACCCAAATTACAAAGTCTTGGTTTCTGATAATTCAGGTTTGGTGATGTGCACTAGTTCGGTCGAATACAAAACAGGTGATCGAGTTTTTATCTCAAATAATGAAATTAAAAGATCTGCACTGCAGGGCACTGTGGTTCAGATAGAAGTGTGAAGTTATCAAATACAGCACCCAATCGGGTGCTTTTTTATTGCCAAAAATAAAACCCCGAGAGTTCACAGCTCTTGGGGTTTTTATTTCCAACCCATAACGAAGACTTGAGGATCAGAACATAAATGAATTTTAACTTAAATTTTAAGGTTGATAAAGCGATGAATAAATTATCAGAAAGCAAACCATTAAGAATTTGGACTTATTTAATTGTGTTATCAGTCATTATTGGAATACTTGCATGGCAAACTGCTCCAATAATTCTAGCCACTGTGGAATTAATCAAAGCACTCAAGTAAAGCCGAACAAGATAGTTCGTTTTTTTATTGCCAAAAATAAGGGGGATTCATGCAAGAGCATGAAAAAAATCTATTACTCATTGTTGTAATGGGAGCCTGTATTGGCTTTGCGAAATTGCTTGTGTCAGATGAGAAGCTAACATGGCGATTGGCTCTTGGCAGAACAATTTTAGGTGCGGCAACGTCAACGATCGCAGGTGCAATTGTTTTACAGGTTCCAGATATTAGTCCGCTTGCGTTGATTGCAATTGCATCGGCACTCGGCATTTTAGGAAGTACATTTATTGAATCTTGGCTTAAACGCCAAGCAAACACGTGGAGTATTAAATGAAATTAATTGGTAACTGGCAACAGGCTTGGAAACTCAAGTCGGTACAAGTAGGCGCATTAAGCGCCATTTTTTTTGTCTTGAGTTTATTCTCTGAGCACTTTTTAACATTCTGGAATTTGATTCCTCAGGATGTGAAAAATTCAATTCCTGAGCAATGGAAAGAATACGTTGGTGCATTTGTTGGTGTGGCTATGATCTTAGCTCGCTTAAAAGCACAACCTGAATTTCATATTCAACAGTTTGCTAAAATTCAACAAGTGACAAGCAAGGCTGGTATTGATCGAATCTGTGGGTATGAGGGCTTTGAAAATGAAGCTTATCCCGATAGCGGAGGCGTTTGGACGATCGGTTTTGGAACAATCAAATACCCGAATGGGGTGCGGGTTAAAAAAGGTGATAAATGTACGCTTGAGCAAGCCAAAGCATATATGGCATATGATTTAAAATCATTTGAAAATGCTGTCAATAAAGTCAAAGTTCAGCTTAATCAAAATCAGTTCGATGCATTGGTTTCATTGACTTACAACATCGGTGTAAGTGCTTTTCTAAATTCTACATTGCTTAAAAAACTGAATGCAGGCGATTATAAAGGTGCAGCTGAACAATTCCCGCGCTGGAATAAAGTGAAAGGTAAAGTAGTGAATGGTTTAACAAATCGTCGCTTAAGTGAAAAGAAATTGTTTGAAAAAGCCCTCTAAGGAGGGTTCTTTAATGAACTTCTACACTTTATAGCTCGTTGTACATAAAATAGTAATTACAATTCAAATACTATTGAAACAAGAATTAATGAAGAAATATTAATTTATGTTCTAAGATTGAATACGTTAAATTTATTGAAAAGACACAATGTGTTGAGTTAATCAATGATTTGAACTTTTTTTAGATTTAAATAGATAAGGCGGATTTCAAAATGAAAAAAATCATATTAATTGGTTTAGCTCTTGTTTCAGTTGCTTCGATGGTCAAAGCTGCAGAAAGTCCAGTCAGTCATGTGAAAACTGTTGATAATATTGATATTACCAAATATATGGGTAAGTGGTATGAAATAGCTCACCTACCTAATTATTTTCAAAGAAAATGTTCAGTTAATACAACAGCGGAGTACTCACTTAATCAAGACAAAACAGTTAAAGTTCTAAATTCATGTCAAAATAAAGATGGTAATCTGCAAAGTTCTGAAGGTTTAGCTAAGAGTATTAATTCTGGCAACAGTAAGTTAAAAGTTAGCTTCATGCCAAAGGCGTTGCGATGGGTACCATTTACAAAAGGCGATTATTGGATTCTTAGAATTGATCCTGAATATAAAGTTGTATTAGTAGGTGGTCCAACCAAGAAATACTTATGGATTTTGTCTAGATCTCCTCAAATTGATGAGGCTACATATACCTCTTATTTAGAGACTGCTAAAAACTTTGGTTACGACACAAGTAGTCTGATCAAAACGACTCAAAATTAATAACGAAAGTTTTTGTAAATGCATAGATCTACTTAAGCTAAATTTAGTATTTGATAATTTTTTGAATTAAATATTCCATTTTATAAAGAAGCCCTCAAGTGAGGGCTTCTTTATTTAAGCTCAGCAGGTCTTTAAATTTGTACCCAGGTATCTTTAACTTCCTGTGAGTCTTTGTTGAGTACAATTTTACTGTCAGTGATTTCACCAACCCATGAAACAGGGATCAGGTGGTGATGTCCATCCCCATGCTTTGTCAGCTTAATCTGATCTGTACCTTGCATGTGGTCGACTTCACCGACTTTAGTACCACAGGAAGCGATAACATCTGCATGGCTTTTAATATTTTCAACATTAATAGTAGTCATTGGATTACTGTCCTATTTAAATGTGATTGAATATTCAGCCTATAGGAAAACATCACTGATATCAGGGATTGCAATAGAAGGGCTACAAAGACGATAGAATACTTACGCTCTCACACAGTTTTATTACATTGTAGTATTTAGACATAAGACGAAAGGACTGAGCTACTCTGATACTATTTCCTCTTTTTCTTCGGACACTTTTTCCCATTCCCACCTGGCAGGCAATCACATGCCTGACCATCGCCATCACGGTCTAAACTTTTCCAACCTGTTTGTCCTGATTTTTTGCGTTGTTCATACCAAGCTTGGGCTTCCTTTTGTGTTTTAAAGTCAGCGCATTTTTTGGCATAAGCTTGGATAGAGGTGAACCCCAAAACTAAAATAAGTAAAAATTTCATAAATTATTTTAAAGTCAGATAATTAGCCGAAGTCTAACAACTCTTAACTTACTTGCTCAATGAATCTAATCAAAAAGTCGTATAAAAGTCAGTTTGGTTGACAAATTTTAATTTTAGTCTTAAATATTGGTTGACAAAATAGATAATTAGTCCTGTTAGACAGATTTACTTAAGCTAAATTTAGTAATTGATTATTTCTTGAATTAAATATTCCAATTTATATAAAAGTCCTCAGCTCAGGGCTTCTCTTATGATTAATTTCCTTTCATTCCCTGCTTGGTTTCTTCATCTAAGATCAAGCATATACTTTTATTATTAATAAATTTATCATATGACAAAAAGTATAAGTTTTGTTAAATTACGTTAAAATGCTATATTTTAAGGATTTAAAGTGGACTTTTTTACAATTATTTTACTTATATGTATAGCACTTTTAGGTGGTGCCATTTATTTTATATATGGTAAATTTAAATTAAAAGAAGTGGAAAATAATGATAATTTAGTAAAATTAAAAAAATATGAATCTAAATATTCGAGAATTATAAATATAGATAATGAAGTAGAAAACTCTTTAAACCGTAAGAATCAGCTTAATAGTGATATTCATGCCCTACAGCTGGATTATCAAAAAAAATATGGTCTTTTTCAAATTTTAACCCGAAAAATCGCTGTATATGATGAAGATCTTGAGTTGGCTGAAACAGGTTTTTATAAACCTCATTTTGATTTCGGCACATCTGAAGAATATAAACAAAGAATTGCACTCATCAGGGAAAAGCAAAAAGCAATGCTGAAAGCCAAAACAGCAGTTACATGTTCTACAGAGTGGACTGTAGGAGAAAGTAAGGCTGAAGGTAAAAAGATGGTTACTCGTGCAATAAAGCTGACAACGAGAGCTTTCAATAATGAATGTGAAGCTGCTATCGCAAATGTTCGCTGGAACAATATAGAAAAAATGCAAGAGCGTATTCGCAAAGCTGCCGAAGATATAAATAAGATGAACGAGTCAAACCATGTCTACATTGACCGAAAATATGTAGATATGAAAATGCAGGAGTTATGGCTGGCTTATGAATATCAGGAAAAAGTAAAAGAAGAGAAAGAGGAGCAAGCTGAAATTCGCCGTCAAATGCGTGAAGAAGCGAAGCTTGAGCAGGAAATGGTAGCGGCTAAGAAAGAAGAGGAAAAATTCCAAAAATTATTATTAAAAGCGCAAGCCGAAGCTGCAAAAGCCATCGGTGGTAACTTAGATAAATTGAATGCAGAAATTGCTGAGTTGTCAGTAAAGTTGGAAGAAGCTCATCAGAAAAATGAGCGCGCGATATCAATGGCACAGCAGACCAAAGCAGGACATGTTTATATTATTTCTAACATTGGGTCATTTGGCGAGAATGTATACAAGATTGGTATGACGCGACGTTTGGAGCCTATGGATCGTGTTCATGAATTAGGTGATGCTAGTGTCCCGTTCTATTTTGATGTGCATGCAATGATTTATAGCGACAATGCTCCAGCTATGGAAAATGCGCTCCACAAGTCATTTGCAGAACGTCGTTTAAATTTAGTCAATCTGCGTAAAGAATTTTTCCATGTAACTTTAGATGAAATCCAAAGTGAAGTTCATAAAATTTCAAGCGATGCTGAATTTACGATTACAGCCGAAGCCGAACAGTATAGACAAAGCCAAACTATACGACATGAAAAAACTCAGGCAGAGAAAAAGCTTGAGGAAGAAATTCCAGCTTTAATATAAGGGGTTAATCGTGGGTTTTAATTTTAGAAAAAGTCTAAAGATCGCGCCAGGGGTACGATTAAATATTACCAAGAAAGGTATTTCGAGTGTTTCACTAGGTGGTAAGGGAGCGCGTGTGAACCTTGGCAAAAAGGGGACAAGAACAACAGTTGGTTTACCAGGTACTGGTCTTTCATATAGTAGCTTTAGCCCCAAGCAGCTAAAGAAGAAAACTGCTAAAAGTGAGCCTGTAAAGCCGAGCATGCAAATGAATATGTCTCAAGTTAATTCATCTGTACCTTTACCAGTTATACCTGGGACAGAGAGAAAGGTTTCAATACTTTTGGGTATTGGAATTTTGATTATGCCGTATATTTTTGCTTGGTTTACTTTGCGTGATGGTTATTCAAAGCTAGCAAGGTTTATAAGTTTTGGGTGGCTTTTCTTTTTAGTATTTGTAAACCTACAAAGAAATTAAAATATGTTTGAGATCTTTAAGAAATTGTATTTTTTTAATAAACCAGAATTCAGAGAGTTACTAGTGTCAGATTTTATTTCAGAACCAAATAAGCATATTGAAGAATATTTAGATTACTATTGTGACGATAGTTTAAATGATTATGCCGTATTGATTAATGGAAGTTGGGGATCTGGGAAGACGTGGTTTATTAGAAGAGTAGAAGAAAAACTAAAACAAAAAGGATTTAAAAGAGTAGTTTATATAAGTTTAAATGGTATTTCAAAAAAAGATGCGATAGATGATGAAATATTTTGTGCTCTTCACCCTATATTAAGTCATAGAGCAACAAAATTTTTTGGAAAAATTGCAGCAGGATTAGTAAAAGCATCAACAAAAATTGATCTAACGGATGGTGGTGAGAAAAATACATCACTTTCAATTTCAATCCCTAACCTTGATGTCAATTCGGCTTTAAAAGATGGAGAAAAATTAATACTAATATTTGATGATCTTGAAAGATGCCAAATGCCTATAGCAGAAATACTTGGTTATATTAATTATTTTGTTGAACATACTAATTCTAAAGCTATAATTCTTGGAAACGAAAATGAAATCAAAAAAAATGATAACTACAACAAATATGATAATGAGAAAGAAAAATTAGTTGGTACAACCTTTGCTTTCCATGGTGATGCAACGAATGCTTTAATAAGCTTTATAGAAGAACTTCCTAGGCTAGATGTGAAGCATATACTTAAGAAAAAGGTAGATTTAATTATTGAAATTTATAACTTATCTGATTATAGAAATATAAGAACACTTAAACAAACAATTAGAGAATTTGTTAGATTCTACAAGCCTGAATTTTTTAAAGATGAAAGTGATATTTTTGAATTAATATTAAAATACTTTTTAATATTATCCCTTGAATATAGAAATTCAGGTTTCTCGGATGGGTTTTTAAAATTTAAGGATAAAAGTTCTGAAGATGATGTCACTAATAATAAATTAACATTTGAAAAATTTCTATCTAAATATAGTTTAGATAAAAATGATAGTTATATTTTAAAAACAAATACATGGAATAATATTATTGTTAATAATATTATTGATGAATTATTAATAAATAGTGAGCTCGATGAAAACTATTATAGAGCGAAAGTTGAGAAACCAATCTGGTATCAACTAATGGATTTTTATGATATGAATGAGTTAGAGTTTGATATTTTAATTGAACAAGCTAAATCAAAATTAGAAAAAGAGGATTTTGAAAATTGGGAGGATGTTATACATACTTTTAGTATGTTAGTTTATTTTGAGGATATATCAGTTATAAAAGATGATCTAGATATTTTTAAAAAATATGCTCTAAGTTCATTTTATAAAACGATTCCAGTCAAAGAAAGTATTAAAAGTTTGAAATATATAAATTTTAGAGAACATGCTTCTGGCTACGCATTTTATGCTAATGGTGTTGATTATTTTAATAAGTTTTTAGATGAAGTTAGTATTGAGTATGAGAGAAAATATGAGCATAACTTGAATACTAAGGCTGTAGAATTATTGGATTTAATGAGGGAGGATCCTGATTTATTTTATCAAAGAATAAATTTAACAAATCAAAGTGATAATTTATTTTATGATCAGCCAATATTCAATAAAGTTAATCCTGTTAAGTTTTCTAATAATTTATGTGATTTATCTAAATCAGATCTAGTTATTATTTTAAGTGCATTGAGAAAGCGCTATAAACTTATAATTCAAAACCCTGTTTATCCGAAAGAAAAGCAATGGATTGATAAAGTTGTTGAAAATATAGAAAATAAGATATTACCTACTTCTAACCGATTAAAAAAAGCTAAAATTGAGCAGAGAATTTTACCTATATTTAAAGAAATTCATGATACTGCATATGTTGGAAATTAATTCCAAAGTTAAAAAAGCACCTCACGGTGCTTTTTTAATCCCTAAAACTTTCACTTCTAGGAATAGAGTACCAATAGCGTATCTTCTTTCCATCATTCAAGGTTTCAATATTAATAAGTTGATATTGTGGATTTCTGTAAAAAACCTCTGAAATCGTGCTTTCAACACGTGCAGTTCGCTCATGAAGAGGTTCTTTCGGATAGTCTTCAATGCAATTTATATCATTGAAGTAAATAGAACGCCCAGAGTTGGCTTTGGACTTTAATAAAGCTTGTTCCAAGATATTTACTATTTCACCATTCATTGTTCTGTTATTTGATTTAGATCTATCTTCCAAAATAGATTTCAACTCTTGTGATAATCGAATTTTGAGTTGTGCGTCTTCAGTCATTTAAAAAAACTCCATTTGTCGATTGGAAGTAATTTAACAGATTGACATGTGAACCACAATGGTTTAATTTTGGTTTAAATTTGAACCAAAACATCCATAACCTCAGATTGAGGGTATGGAAGATTAAAAAGTTCAAAAAAAGCCCCTACAACTTGGCGGAAGGAGGGGCTTTCTATCTAAACCCTGCAAGGAGATTAGACATGAACAGTCTATCATTTAATGACATGAATTTTAATCCAGTTAATCAGAATGATGATCAAATTTGGATAACATCATCTGAACTGGCTCGAATGCTTGGATATTCACGATTAGATAAAGTAACTCAGATCTTTAATCGTAAAGCTGATGAATTTACTTCTAAAATGACTAAAGTTATTGATAATCCTCATACGCCCAATTTGGGCGTGCGGATATTTAGTTTGCGCGGTTGTCACCTTGTAGCTATGTTTGCCCGCACACCAGTCGCCAAAGCATTCCGCAAATGGGTACTTGATATTTTGGATAAGGAGGCTGGTGCACATGTAGCCAAAACGCACAAGTCTGAACGAGAGCCATTAACCAACGCTGTGAATATGCTTGTGGCTAAAACGAAGCATTTAAACTATAGCGATGCTTATAAGCTAGTACATCAGCGTTTCAATGTAGAACATATCGAAGACATCCCTTACGATGTGATACCTGTCGCCGTGGAATATGTTCACCATTTGATTGCTTTATACAGTAATGCTGAAAAGAAACAATTTAGTGAAGCTGAATTACAAAACTTACATGCGTTGGCAACTCATATGATTTGGGTGCGCGAATGGTGGAGAGAGTTTGGTGATTCGATCAAGAAACTAAACCCGACGATGTATTATAGAGTCAACGACAATTTTAAAGATGGTGCGTTTGTGGCATGGTGGTTTGTAAAGCCCACCAAGAAACAAGCATTAGAAGAATGCGTGAAGAGTTTTGATTGGTTGGCAGGAACTTATCAGAAAAATTTATCGATATAATTTCTACTATTTATTGGTTTCACGGAATATCTATGAATTATAAATTTCATTAGATATTCCGAAGAATCAAAAAAGAAAAAGAATTGTTTTTGGAGGCAGTTTATGCATAACATCAAACTGCTAAAATTAGTTTTAGATGATAGTCAAAAACATCAATCAAACTAATCGTTTATGCTTGAGTTTTGTTTTTATTTTGCAGGAATTTTGCAGGTAGAATTTTTTCAATGAACAAAAACAATTAATTTCAATGATTTATATCATTCTTGGAATTGAAACTCTCAGTAGTATGCTGAGTGTTTAATACATTCATAAAACTGATTAGCTAATATGAAATTGATAAGCTACTTCTATAAACGGAGTAGCTTTTTATTTGCTTTTACCAATTGTTTTGAATGAATTATCAATTTAAGGACTTAATACAGTTTTCTGTTCCATTTCCTCCATCCAATCATTTAAATCTAATTCATTGGCAAAAGAGTGTTCATGATCAACTTTAAAAACAAGGAGTGAATCATTTATTCCTAAAATATTGGATAAATGTTGACGAATGATTTTAGCATCATAGATTGTATTCACTAGCCAAGTTGAGGTATTTACGCGGATAGATGAATCATAATTTTGGATGATTTTATGAACTTCATCAAAATGGTAATCGTGTGAAGAGTTTAAAATAATCAAATAATTCATAGAGAAAGCCTCCATAAAATAAAGCATAATAAATCATTAGAAAATAATTTTGTGATTTGTATCACGCTATTAATTTAGCATCGATATGTTGGAAAAAGAGAGCAAATTGTCAAACAATAAAATTGAGTTATGTTTTTTAAAGATATTGTAAAAAAAGCATAGATTGGGGGGATGTCGTAGATAAAAAACAATCAAAAAAAATCAATTTTAGCTAAATTAATGTACAATACGGTTTAAATTATTTAAACAATAAGCTCATCATCCTGTGATGGGCTTTTTTGTTTTAACTTCCTGTGTGATCAGTTCGAGGTTGTAAAATGTTGGTTAAAATAGAAGATGGTTTTTACCTAAATTCAATTCATATCATTGCTGTACATGTTTCTAAAAACATGATTACACAAAATTTTTCTATAGATATTGAATATACTCCGCATAATTATAAAGCTAATGGTACGTATCACAAGAAATGTGAAACTAAAGCAGAGGCTGATATCTTTTTACAAAGTTTACATCAGCAAATTGCGAAGGTTTAATTATTAGCTTTATTTTGGAGTAGATCGAAAGGGATTTCATCATAAGGTAAAATGTTCATCTGAATAATTTATTTGAATTCTCTTAATAAATATTTACTAATTATTAGATTGATGTAATAAAAATTCGAAAGTCAAATTACTGTGTTATTTAAATATAAATGTCATAAAACAATGTTATAAAAAAAAGAGATTTATGGAGGCTGTGATGGAAATTAGTGTCAAGAAAATCAATAAGCGTATTGAAGATTACCAACTTGAGGGTAAGGAACCTTCTGTATTAGAAATCGGTTATAAGACTTATGCACAATTGATGCATGAAGATAAATTCGCTGATGCGCTCAAGAAAGACCCAAATGATCCATTACTCCGCTTTTATAAAAATATCAAAATTAAAGTAGTGACAGAAAAACATTATTTTGAAGTTCGATAGTTTTGTTTAAAAAATAAACAATTGATTTTTTTATTAAAATTAATCTCAGGGAAGAGAGTCTAAATTTTTTATGAAAAAAATAATAAAATATTGATAAGAGTTATCCATCAAATTATTTAATTTTAATTTAAAATCTTTTGTTTAAATAAACAAAATGGAGATACATATCGAAAAAAATGAGTTCAAATTGTTAAGTTGAATTTATCTCGGTTTATACGAGATTGTGCACATTTTTACCAATAATTAAATTATGATTTGAATTTAAAGAAAGCGGATACTTCTTTATTTACGAATAAAATTATTTGTTAAGAATAATTAATAAATATAAAACAGTTGGCATACTTTTTGTTTGATTCTATTTTTATTAGATTATTATGATTTTTGAAAAATAAGTAAATATAATCAATATTATGATAATATTTATCATTTGATAATGATAATTCTTTACTGTGATTTTCAGTTTTTTATCAGCAGATTTTGATACAAAAAGTCACTCTTAAAAATGTTTTATAAATTTAATTTAACTTAATGTTCTTACAAAGTTGGACAAATTATATTATTATAATGTCTGGTTTTTTTGTGAAAAATAAAAAATGGAAATTTTAAATTTTTTAAAAAGTTTCAATACGTTAAATACTTATTTGGTTCTCGCTGTATTTGTATTGATTGCTATCATTTCTTTCTTTTACATTGTAAGTCCAGCTTGATGGCAAAGTAAAAGCAGGATCTATAAAAGTGAAATATTGAAAAATATTTCACTTTTTTGTTTTCAAAAAATATAATTATCATAGATTTACATTTATTATTAAGAAATATTTATATCATATCGAAATTAATTTTAAATTTTAGCTAGAATATATTAACATACCACTTGGTTGGTATCTTTATTTTGAGTTATTCATGAATCCTATTTTAACTGCATATCTACTCTTAGCATTTGCTATTGTTTCAGAGGTGATTGGTTCTACATTTATTGTAAAATCAGAAGGTTTTACTAAATTAGTGCCGTCTTTAACCGTTTTGGTGTTATATAGCATCGCCTTTTACTTGTTATCACAAGTGGTGAAAGTCATTCCATTGGGAATTACTTATGCAATTTGGGCGGGTGTTGGTATTGTATTGACAGCATTTTTAGGATTTATTGTATTTAAACAAAGTCTTGATCTTGCTGCGATGATGGGTATTGCTTTGATTATTTCAGGTGTTATCGTAATTAATTTATTTTCAACTACCGCAGGGCATTAATTTGACTCAGATCAGCAACGCGCATCAACGTAAAAAAGAGCCGGAAAAAGTTCGACAACTTATCTTGCAAAATACCATGCGACTTGCCGCAGAAAGTGGTATGCAAGGTGTATCTATTCAGGCTGTAGCAGATTTATCAAATGTGACAAAGGGGGGCGTGTTTCATCATTTCCCCAATAAACAAAGCTTAATTACGGCAATGATCAGCAGTGCAATGCATACTTTAGATGATGAAGTTGAAAAATATCTAGCAACGAAAACGATTGAATATGGTTGTTTTACACGTGCTTATATTGAGCTGACATTAACAAGTGAGAATTTTGGGATCGGTTCAGTGTGGTCAGCTTTGTGTCTAACGTTTATTTCAGATCAGGCTTTTTGTGCAGAATGGAACCAGTGGTTGGCGCAACGTTTGGTACGACATCAAGCGACTGATCAGGATATGAATTTACAATTGTTACGCTATGCTGCCGATGGTGCATGGTTGATGGAAGGTTTTAAATCTGAAAATCAGCAAAAATTGATAGACATAAAAAATGAGTTAATTCAAAGAAGTTTTATAAAAAATTGAATAATATTTGTGGATTGCAAGGGCATTAAAAATACCCAAGCTTCTCATTCAAAAAGCTTGGGTAATACGGTGTAAATGTGATGTTTTTTTACTTTAGAACGTCAATGAACTCTTAACTATCTAGTGTCATCAAACTTGCATTACCACCGGCAGCAGCTGTATTGATGCTGATTGCACGTTCAATCAATAGTGGTTCAAGTGGAATTTGCCCATTTACATCATGACAATGGGTAATTCCTACAATAGCACCTTGGCGTTGTGCAACCATTGCTTGAGTATTTTGCAAACTTTGTTGAGAGCCTTGGTGTAAGACTGCATCAAATTCACCAGTGATTAAATCATTGATCATCGTGAATTTTTGTTTTAAAGCTTGAGGCATAGACTGAATCATTTTCAAGGCAAGTGAATTGTCACTCAAAATGATGGCTTGCGCATTTAAACTTAAGATTGCATTGAATTGATCGAGTAGCGAAGTTTCATTGTCTGCAATCGCCAAGATACGTTGACGTGCCACAATTTGATATTGGTTAGATTCACCTGTAGGTCCAGGTAACTCATACAATGCGATCGGGGATGGATATGGCTGTAATTGAATTTGAGCATGGTTTTGCTGCACCCATTTTTCAAATAATTCATAAATTTCAGAATTTTTTGTATTTCGTGTGGAAAGCGTTTTTACAGTGCCAAAAGGTTGTAGTGGCAATGTGGTATGTTGCATCAATTTATATAGATAAATTGGACCACCTGCTTTAGGGCCTGTGCCTGATAAACCTTCACCACCAAACGGTTGTACCCCTACGACTGCACCGACAATATTGCGATTAATATAGAGATTTCCAACTTCCGCATGCTCAATCGTGGTTTGAATGGTTTCATCAATACGGGTATGTAAACCCATCGTTAAACCATAACCTTTAGAATTGATATGCTCTAAAAGTTGTTTTAACTCACCATATTTATAGGTGATCACATGCAAGACTGGACCGAAGACTTCACGCTTTAAATCATTTAAATTCGGTAGTTCAATCAGGGTTGGAACAATAAATGTACCCGCATTCAAGTCAGATGTCGGGGTATTATCTGCAAGTTGATGGACTGGATAACCTTTGCTACGCATCATTTCAATATGTTTTTGAATATTTTGCTGTGCTTCTTGATCAATCACAGGACCAATATCGGTTTTTAATAAAATCGGATTGCCGATTTTCAACTGTTGCATTGCACCTTTGAGCATTTTAATTAATGTCGCTGCATTGTCTTCTTGCACACAGAGTACACGCAGGGCAGAACAACGTTGACCCGCACTATCAAAGGCTGAATTCACCGCATCAATCACGACTTGTTCAGTCAATGCTGATGAATCCACAATCATGGCATTCTGACCACCTGTTTCGGCAATCAATGGAATTGGCTGTCCTGATGGGCTCAGTCTTTGGGCAACAGTTTTCTGTAAAATTTTGGCAACTTCGGTAGAACCTGTGAACATAATGCCTTGGATACGTTCATCTTGGCTGAGTTTGGCGCCAACAGTTTCACCACGACCAGGTAAAAGTTGAACGACTGATTTAGGAATGCCAGCTTCCCATAAAATTTGAATGGCTTGTGCTGCAATCAATGGCGTTTGTTCCGCAGGTTTTGCAATCACGGTATTTCCAGCAACCAAAGCTGCCGAAATTTGTCCCGAAAAAATTGCCAATGGGAAGTTCCAAGGACTAATACATAAAATAGTTCCTAATGGTTCTATGACAGTATTATGATCAATCGCTTTTGCTTGGGCTGCATAATAACGTAGGAAATCCACAGCTTCACGGACTTCTGCAATGGCATTGCTATAGGTTTTACCACTTTCACGGTTTAATAAAACCATCAACTCATGAATACGTGCTTCCATCAAATCCGCAGCTTTCAACAGTAAGTCTGCACGAACGTCTTTCGAGGTATTTTTCCAATCCTCTAATGCTTGATGTGCATTTTCTAAAGCCAAGTCAACTTGTGCGGTTTCTGCTTCGATGACATACCCAACGAGGTCTTTATGATTCGATGGATTACGGATTTCAACTGCATTACTTTCTGATAAATCTTGAATATCAAGATGATCAACGAGGCTAGCACTGTTCCATTGATGAGAAGAATACTGTTGAGCGATACGGTTTAATTCAGTCAATTCGCTATCATCAGCAAGATCTAAACCTTTAGAGTTTTGTCGAATGCCTTGATACAAATCTTGAGGCAAAGGGATCGCAGGATGTTTTAAACCTACGGCTTGTTCTTTTTGTGCAGTTTGCATGATTTCATGAATTGGATCTTCAATGAGATCATCAATTTGAATACTTTTATCTGCAATACGATTAACAAAAGAGGTATTTGCGCCATTTTCCAATAAACGGCGTACTAAATAAGCGAGGAGGGTTTCGTGATTACCGACTGGGGCATAAATTCGGCAAGGGATTCCAAGTTTATTATCAGCAACATTTCCTACGACTTGTTCATAAAGCGGTTCGCCCATGCCGTGTAAGCATTGGAACTCATATTGACCTGTATAATATTTTTGTGGATCTGCCAATTGGTAAATCGTGGCAAGGGTTTGCGCATTATGTGTCGCAAATTGAGGATAGATTTGATCAGGTGCAGCCAATAGTTTTTTTGCACAAGCAATATAAGACAAATCGGTATGCACTTTACGTGTGAAAACAGGGTAGTCACTCATACCATCAATTTGTGCTTTTTTAATTTCGCTGTCCCAGTAAGCACCTTTCACCAAACGAATCATTAAACGTTTTTGGCTACGTTTTGCAAGGTCAATTATATAATCAACCACATAGAAACAACGTTTTTGATAAGCTTGAATGACGAAGCCGATGCCTTTCCAATCCGCCAATTGCGGTTCAAAGCACAAACGTTCAAGTAGCTCTAAAGAGAGTTCTAAGCGATCTGCTTCTTCAGCATCAATATTTAAACCGATGTCATAGGTTTTGGCTAAAAGTGCAAGATTTAAAATACGCGGATAGAGTTCATCGTGAACACGGGCGATTTGTGAACGTTGATAGCGTGGATGTAATGCAGAAAGCTTAATCGAGATACCAGGTCCAGAATATACATCTTTGCCTGCTGAAGCCTTACCAATGGCATGAATGGCTTGGGTGTAATCTTCAAAATAACGATCTGCATCATGTTCAGTTAAAGCAGCTTCACCCAACATATCATAAGAATAACGGAAGCCTTTATCTTCAAGCACTTTGGCATTATCCAAAGCTTCTTCGATGGTTTCACCTGTGACAAACTGTTCACCCATCATACGCATCGCCACATCGACAGCCTTACGGATGACGCCTTTACCTGTACGTGCGAGAAGAGAGGTCAAAATACCAGAAAGGCTATTCTGTTTTGGGGTTTCCATGAGCTTGCCTGTCAGCATTAAACCCCACGCTGCAGCATTCACGAACATCAAATTACTTTGACCTAAATGATCTTTCCAGTTGCCTTGGTTAATTTTATCTTTGATTAATAAATCACGGGTTGCACTGTCAGGAATACGCAGTAAGGCTTCTGCCAAACACATCAAGGCAATGCCTTCTTGTGATGATAAGGAAAACTCTTGCAACAAGCCTTGCACAATACCTGCTTTGCCTGATGAACTTTTACGGTCACGTAAGCTATGCGCTAGATTAAAAGCAATGTCATAAATTTTTTGATTCAGCTCTTCGGACATTTGGCTGTGATCAAGTAAATTCTCCACGCATTCAGGTTCAGAGCGACGCCAAGCCGTATTGATTGCATCTTCTAAATCAGACTTATCTTTAAACTCAGTGATGTAATCTAAGCTTGGTGCAAAATCTTGAATAGATTCCGTATTCAAATTTGTATGGGAGTCTAAATTTTGTGGTGAATTCATATTCATTGCCAACATCCTGTGACTTGAAAATTTTTGTTGAGCATTTCGCCTTATATAATTTATGATTACAGAATATTTGGTGAATAACTCACTATAATTTGAATAATATTTAGAGAATTATGCTATGGAAGGTGCGTATTTAAACCTAGATCGAATAGATATTCGGATTTTAGAAATACTGCAAAAAGATGCCAAAATTTCCAATATTAAATTGGCTGAAGAAGTGAACTTATCGGCAACGGCTGCGCTTGCACGTGTGCAAAAGCTCACAGCAGAAGGTTATATTCTTGGCTATGAGGCGAAGCTTAATCCTAAAATGTTAGGGGCAAATTTTGTCGTTTTTGTTGAAATACTTTTGGATAAAACTACGCCAAATGCTTTGGATGAATTCTCGGATGCTGTGGTGCAATACCCTGAAATCATGGCTTGTCACATGATTAGTGGTGGCTTTGACTTTCTAGTGAAAATTCGTTGTGCAGATATGGAGGAGTTTCGCCGTATTTCTGGGCAAGTACTATGGCAGTTGCCTGGTGTGAAAGAAACCCGAAGTTATCCTGTGATGGAAGTGATTAAAGACAGTGGACAGTTGCATTTAAATTTTAAGGCAAAAGCAAAAAAGTAGAATATTTTTTAACATTCAAAATATTAAAAAACCTCTCTTGATTGGCTCAGGAGAGGTTTTTTAATGGTAACTATAAAATTAAAGATTTAATTTATTACCGATATTAAAGATTTTTCATCTCATGATCATACACTTGTTCAGCGTGGTCAAAACGATCAATGACTTCTTGTTCAGGTGCTTTACCCATTAAACTTACGATTATGATACTGATGAAAGATAGGATAAAGCCTGGTACAATTTCATATAGTCCTGTATGCGCCATGGTGTTTTTCCAAAGAATAACGGTCACTGCACCGACAATAATCCCAATGATCGCACCATTCAACGTCATACGTTTCCAGAAAATTGACAAGATAATCAATGGTCCAAAAGCTGCACCAAAACCAGCCCATGCATAAGCCACTAAACCGAGTACTTTACTTTCAGGGTTGAATGCTAAAAGGATTGCCAATACTGAAATTGCCAATACCATTAAACGACCCACCCATACCAACTCATTTTGTGATGCAGTTTTACGGATAAATGATTTATAAATATCTTCAGTCAATGTACTTGAACAT
Source organism: Acinetobacter sp. WCHAc060033 (assembly GCF_004209125.1). Taxonomy (NCBI): domain Bacteria; kingdom Pseudomonadati; phylum Pseudomonadota; class Gammaproteobacteria; order Moraxellales; family Moraxellaceae; genus Acinetobacter; species Acinetobacter sp. WCHAc060033. The sequence continues at coordinate 38,263 of NZ_SGSW01000003.1, forward strand.
ACGAGTAATTGACAGCTCAAGGTACTCATTACTGCCGCTAAAATCGCAGCCAGAACAACACCTGCAATCCATGGATTAAAGAGGATTTTGGTTAATTCCATAAATACGGTTTCTGGATTTTTTGCCACGATGGCAGCAGCAGGAATATCTGGGTTTGCTGCAAAGTAAGCGATACCCACATAACCAATTGCAACAGCACCACCTAAGCATAGAATCATCCAAGCCATACCGATACGGCGGGCATTCGGAATAGACTTAACTGAATCTGCTGCCATAAAACGCACAAGAATATGTGGTTGACCAAAATAGCCTAAGCCCCAAGCCATGGATGAAATAATGGCGATAGCACTAACACCTTGGAACATATTTGCTGCATGAGGGCGAACAGATTCGATTAAGTGATTCACAGTAGTTAAATCACCTACCGCAAGGAAAGTCATAATTGGTGCGAGAAGCAAAGCAAAAATCATCAAGCCAGCTTGGAAAGTATCTGTCCAGCTGATTGCAAGGAAACCGCCGATACAGACATAGCTCATCGTTGCAATTGCACTTACCCATAAAGCCGTCGAGTAATCCATTGCGAAAATACTCTCAAATAGACGAGCACCCGCCACCATGCCAGAAGCACAGTAGATCCCGAAGAAAATGAGAATTACCAAAGCCGAGATAATACGAAGCACTTTCTTTTTATCTGCAAAACGACTGGTGAAATAATCGGGTAATGTCAAAGCGTTATTTTGAATTTCTGTATGGACACGTAAGCGTCCAGCGACCAAATACCAATTTAACCATGCACCGATAATCAAGCCAATCGCAATCCAAGATTCAGATAGCCCCGTGATATAGATTGCACCAGGTAGCCCCATCAGGAGCCAACCACTCATGTCAGAGGCACCTGCGGATAGTGCAGTAACAAAACTTCCTAAGCTTCGTCCACCTAAAATATAATCTGAAAAATTCGTGGTTCGTCTATACGCATATAAGCCTATACAGACCATAGCAATAATATAAAAAATAAATGTCACTACTGTGGGGTTGATTGAGTCCATATCCAATTCATTCCTTTAAGGAGATAAAGCTCCAAGTTTTATTTTTTTAGCGTTAATTTCACTTGCTGATTCTTTACAGAAATAAAAAAAATCGCTGTTTGGGTTCTAATGTAAATAATGGTGGTTTATGTATCCAATTGTACATTTAGATACAATCGAAAAAATACATAATTTTATAAGAAAAACTAAAAATTAAAATAAAAGAAAAGTGCTCAAATAATCCCTAAAATGATTATTTACACGATGTTACATTGTTAACATTAGACTATATTTAAATAAGAATAATCTATCCAAATGATGTCTTTTGCTAATAGAGAAATGAATTAAAAAGAATAATATGGATATAGCACAAATATAGTGCATATAAAAAAGAGTAAAGCAAATGGAAACGGTTCAATTAGAAACAATGCGAGTCGAAAAGGATTTATTGGGCAGTAAAGAAGTTCCAATAAATAGTTATTATGGTATTCATACGGTTCGCGCTTTGGAAAACTTCAATATTTCCAAACATACGGTGGGAGAACAAAGCCATTTTATTCGTGCTTTGGCTCAGGTCAAAAAAGCATCCGCTAAAACCAATTTACAATTCAATAAAATTTCTGAAGAAATCAGTTTATCCATCCAAAATGCTTGTAATCAATTAATAGAAAATCCACAGGATTGGAAAGATTCTTTTCCAACTGATATTTACCAAGGTGGAGCAGGCACTTCTATCAATATGAATACCAATGAGGTGATTGCTAATATTGCTTTAGAAGCATTAGGTTATGCAAAAGGGCGTTATGACATTATTCATCCAAATGATCATGTCAATAAATCACAATCGACCAATGATGTGTATCCTACAGCTTTGCGTTTAGCGACTTATTATTCCTTTGATGTATTATTTGAAAAAATAAATAACTTAATTAGTTCACTGATTTTAAAGTCGACAGAGTTCCAATATGTTTTAAAAATGGGTAGAACCCAGTTACAAGATGCTGTTCCGATGACTTTGGGACAAGAGTTTCATGCTTTTGCGACGCTTTTAAAAGAAGATGTACGTCTGATTAAAAAAACTCGAGCATTGCTATTGGAAATTAACTTAGGTGCAACTGCAATTGGTACTGGGGTAAATACGCCTCATGGTTATGCAGCGCAAGTGAGTGATAATTTAAAAGAAATTACAGGTCTAGATTTAACTGGTGCAGAGGATTATGTTGAAGCAACCAGTGATTGTGGTGTATTCATTATTCTTTCAAGTACGTTAAAGCGTTTAGCTGTTAAGCTTTCTAAAATCTGTAATGATTTACGCTTACTCAGTTCTGGACCTCGAACCGGTTTGTGGGAGATTCGCTTACCCGAATTACAAGCGGGTTCATCGATCATGCCTGCAAAAGTGAATCCCGTGATTCCTGAGGTGGTCAATCAAATTGCATTTAAAGTGATAGGTAATGATCTCACCATTACTTTTGCAGCTGAAGCAGGGCAATTACAGCTGAATGTGATGGAGCCAGTCATTGCTTTATCTATGAATGAATCCATTGAACTTCTAACGCATGGTATTCAAACTTTAGATGAGAAATGTATTCAAGGCATTGTTGCCAATGAACAAACTTGTTTTGATGCTGTGATGCGCAGTGTTGGGATTATTACTTTACTTGATCCGATTCTAGGTCATGCAAAATGTGATGAAATTGGTAAACAATGTATTGCTGAGAATAAAACCATTCAAGAGGTGGTACTTGAGCAAGGTTTAATGACCCAAGAACAATTGGATGAAATATTCTCTTTTGAAAATATGATTTCAAAAATTGATATTCAACCTTATGAGGAAATGGATCGGGTGAGTTAAGTGAATTCTCGTAGACATTCTTTGTAAATACAGATGAGTTTGAGCAATACAGCATTTCGATGCTGTATTTTTTTGCATAGCGACATGATTAGAATTTCTATATAATCGAGAAAAATTTATAACGTATAAACTCAAACGAAAGAAATATGATGATGAATAATAAACATTTAATACTTGTTTTAAGCTTAATCCTTATTTCAGGATGCTCAAAAAAAGCAGAAGAAGCGAGTGCGGATAGTGCGACAAATTCAAGCGTTGAAGTTGCTTCACAAGATGTACAAAATGCGAAACAAGCAGCGGATCAGGCTGTCGCAGATGCTGCTTCACCAAGTAATCCCAATACAACACCTGTAACAGAGCAGAAGCCTGAAACAATTCTGACCACAGACGTGAGTGATGCAGAAAAAGCACGCCGAATGGTACGTGAAGCGCAAGTTGATTTCACGGCAAAAGATGTCGTTAAAACAGCTTTGGAAATCGACAAGTTAACCTTTCAAGCAGGTGGATTTATCGAGCAAAAGAATATTAATTTTGATGTGATGGACACTCAGACGCAAAAAATTGGTGATGGAAAAATCCGAGTTTTTGAAAAAGTAAATCCGCATGCTGAAATTATTGTTCGTGTTCCAAGTGATAAAGCAGCAGTTTATGTGAATCAACTTTTGCCTTTAATGTTCTTTTTAAATCAACAACAATATTCAGCAAAACGTTTTGAATTAAAGCTTTTAGAAGAAAAAATGGCACAAACACAGACCGTGCCAAGCGATACTAGACGTACCGAACTCAATGAAATTGCCCGTTTAACTCAACTTGAAGTTCAAGACCGTGTGCGTTTTAGTACCATTAGTATCAGTATTAAACAGCCTGCGATGGTGCGTGAAAGTTTAGATGTCGATGTAGATGCAGTGGCGCGTTTAAATGGAGATAGTTTCTGGAAACGTGCTTGGGATGGTGTGCAATATGGTTGGCACTTTATTTTAGATTTGTTGGTGATTCTCATTACAATTTGGCCACTGTATTTAATCATTTTGGTCTTAATTATTCTGTATCGCTTATTCAAGCCGTTATTGAATAAATTATTTAATGATTCTTTGAAATCTGATTATCCTAAAGACCATCAATCAGATCAAAATAACAAATCAAACCCTTCAGGTGAATAAAGTTTGATGGATTGAAAGCGCATTGATTTCATCTAAATATGAGATAGCAACCTTACTGATCAAGTGAATCGGTAAGGTTGGGTTTTATTTTGCAATAAAACGTTCAAACAGTTGTTGCATGCCCTCAGTCGCATTCATTTTTAAGCATTGATATTGCTGTGGGACACGGTCATAACTGGCGTGTGGGTCGATATAATAGGCTTCACATGTTGAAGGTATTTCATGAATCAAACCTGCAACAGGATATACTGTCAGAGTTGAGCCGATCACGATAAAAATATCAGCATCTTGAATGGTTTGAACAGCATCCTCATAGGCGGGAACAGCTTCGCCAAACCAAACCACATGAGGGCGTAAAGCATAGCCATCAGGGCATTTATCATTTTCTAAATTGAGTTCCCAGCCTTTTATTGGATAAAATTCAGTACTGTATTGTGCATTTGCTTTTGAACTTTTTGCCAAACGAATATTGCCATGTAAATGAATCACATGTTCGCTTCCTGCACGTTCATGTAGGTCATCAATGTTTTGGGTAATTACAGTTACATTAAAATATTGTTCTAAATCAGCAATGATTTGATGCGCTTTGTTCGGTTGGGCTTCTAAAATATTCTTTCGTCGTTCATTATAAAAACGTTGAACGAGCTCAGGATTACGATGCCAAGCTTCAGGTGTAGCAACATCTTGGATATCGTAATTTTCCCAAAGACCATTACTGTCACGAAAAGTGCTGATGCCACTTTCAGCACTCATACCTGCACCTGAAAAGACCACGATTTTTTTCATAATGAACGATATTTTGAATTTTATAAAATCATATCATAGCGAAATTATAAACACGTTAAATTCTAGTTTATTGGGTAGATTTTGTTATAGAATAAGTCAATTAAACATCCAGCAAGTTTGAATGTTTTTATCAATAATATTTATAAAAACAGTCATAAATATATAATTTTAAAATGGAATACAATGGAAACACGTGATATTGTCAATGCGCCAGAAGTTAAAAAAACCATTGTTGAGCGTAGCCAAAAACGAAATGATGACCCTGAAATTACGCAATGGTTAGAAAAAAAATTCTTTGAATTTGTGATTAAACAATTCAATCCAGTCTTTCATGTCAACTCAGTGTCTGCATGGAAAATTTGCCAATTACCCCAGCCAATCCCTACTTGGTTTCTAAAAAAATTAGAACAACAGCCCGAAAGTCAGATGCTCTATGTTGACCCATTACACGAGCAAATTTTGGCTTTAGAGAAACCGATTCTTGAATTTTTTAATTCACGTTTAAAGAGTAATTTAAAAGGGAAATTCATGAAAATGACCTATGACCAAGTCTTAGAGGCTTGGCATAAAGATCATGAACTTATGAAAAAGCGTTTGGAAAAAGGCAAATGGGACAGTAATGAAAATGCACTCACAGATATTTTAACTGTGAGTACGGGGCGTTTTGTTGAAATTAATGCCATGGGGCAATTGCTTCGTCAAGAGTTGGCATTTGAATCACGCTATATGCAGCATTGCTTAGGGCAATTTGATCATCTTAAAGATTTAACTGGTGGGTATGCAGAGTTTTATGTGACCCAAAAAGAACAAGGAATATTTCGCTATTTCAGCTTGCGAGATAAGCTAAACAAACCTCATGTCACCATCAGTTTAGAGTGGGATGGTGAGGATTGGTGCATTGAACAAATTAAAGGGAAACAGAACGAAGTTCCTGTCAAAAAATATGCAGACGATGTTTTATTGTTCCTGAACTTGATTCAACCGAAGAATAATCAAAACTCAGACTGTGCGCGTATGGGGATTCTTTATCAGCCTGAGTTGGTTGCGGAAAGTGAGCCGAATGACGAATCGAATGAAATCAAAGTTAAAGTTGAAGCTAAAATAAAAACGGCTTCAACTGAAAAGCCTTATTTTTATTTCTATGAACTGGATAATGAGGTACAAGTTGAAGGGATTGTGATGCATGATCCGAACCTTATGGAATTGTGTGATAAGCAATCTAAAGTTTTGCAATGGATGATGATTGCAACCAAGCGTGAAGAATTTATTCTCGAACCACAAAGTCAATTGATTGAGCAAGTCAAAGCCTTTACTGATGTCGCATTTGATCAACGGAAATTAAATATTCCACTCGAATTTGCTGAAAAGAAAAGTATGCATATTTTGATTCATTTAATTCTTTTACCTTTTTACTTGGTCTTTCTTGCACTTGCAGTACTCAGTCAAATTCCGTTAGTGGGTTGGATTTTTAAAATTTTAATGGTGATCTTTGCGATTCCTGCCATGCCTTTCCTTAAAAGTAATGCTGATCCGAGAAAAAGATGGGCATTGGCGACTGGGGACTTGATCTATGCGAGAAATAAAATCTCGCATGATGATGTAGACAGCTTACAACTTGATGATTTTAAAAATGATGAAGCAAAGTTTAAGAAACATTTAGATCAGTTATTAAAACTGGAAAATGATAGCCAAATTGAGCGTCTGACCAGTATTGAATACTTCTTTAAAGATTATTTCTATGTGGGGGATTTTCATGGATGGTACGACTTAAATAAACATGAGCGTCCTTATTATCGGGATGTATTGGTCTATGCGCATATTCAGAAAATTGTCACCATGCGCTTACTCCATCAGTTTGATTACATCAAAGAAGATGAAGCTTGGCAGTATATTTTAGCCTCTGCACAGATTATTCAAGATTGCTGTGAGAGTTGGAAAGAAATGGGGCAGTATTATGCACAAGGGCGTGAAATTGATTTGATTATCAAGCACTCTGATCATCAGAGTTATGATAAATCAGCACGTTATGAAGTGGATCGCTATTTAGAAAGTTCAAGTTGTAATTGGAAATCACTGGATTGGCATTTAGAATTATTCCCTGAATTAAAACGATCACGACTTCAAAATGATTTAATGACACAACAAAATCATTCTAATGCAGTAGTTGTAGGAGCGTCATCATGATCAAAGCAGAATATGTGCATGAGGCTTTTCGTAAAGATCAAAAATATCCTTTTGGTTTACTTGAAAATAGACAATTTGCTGAATTAGAAAAATATTTTACTGAGCTTTGGCATGATCGTAGCGGTAAAACAGCCTTACAATGGGAACATGATTGGTTCAATTTTGCCTATCGTATGTTTCATGAAATGTTTCTAAATCAAGGGCCTTTGGCGCTGAAACATATCGAGGATTGGTCGAAAGCATATCCTGAAAGTATTTATCCTTATTTGATGAAAGTACGTTACTGGGGATTTTGGTCTGCCGAGTATCGTGGTGGAACTTGGGCAAATCAAGTCACTGAAGATATGTGGGACTGTGCAAGAGAGGCACAGAAGCAAGTGTATGTTACTGCGATGCAAGCTTTAACTTTTTCAAGTGATTGCTGGTCTGTCGCAATTCATTTATTAAATACAGCAGCACGATTGGACGAGCCGCAGTGGTTTGAAAAATGGTTCACCAAACAAAAAACGCCACAAAATTTAAGACATATTATCAAACCTTCTTATAAAGAGTTGGCTGCTTTAAGTGGTTTACACGCAGACTTAGCATTGCAATTGCCTGAGCAAATTCCTGAATTGCTCGTACCGTATATTGAGCTTAGAGATTCGCTGGATTTACCACAAAAAGCATCTGCGCTTTGGCTAAAAGTTTTTATAGATCAATCAAAGTTTGGATTGGTTGCAGCAATTGACTATTGTTTCTATCTATTGCCACGATGGGGCTATAGCTATGAAGCCATTACTCGATTTATTCAATCAGATTGGTGTCAGCATTTTTCAGAAATTGAAAAGAATGAACTCAATTTTGTGATGTGGTATGACTCGGTAGAAGATAGTTATTCGAGTGAGCAAACCGGTGAAATCAAAAAGCATATTCAAATCGCGCAAGACTTATTGAAACGTCCACTCAGTGATGCTAATCGTGCCAAAATCTATTTGCGTTTGGCATATTTTTATTGGCTTCTGAATGAGTCTGATCCTAAGATTTTAGAATGTTATTTACATACCGTTGATGAAGATATTTTTGATGAATATGAATTACGCCGTGCAATCGAGTATTGGTATAAACATGCTCGATCTAATGATTTTTTAGGAAAAATTGCGATTTCAAATCGAAAAATTCTAGCCAGTGCTTCTGTTTTATATGGCTTACTCGCACAGCATGGTTGGTCTGGAATAGAAAAAAATCCTTTGGTATCACAATCATGGTATGAGTTTGCAATGACTCTGGAAAAGCCGAAGAAATTTCCTGAAGGTGATGATTGTTGTTTTTATCGGGTTTTTAAGCCTTTTGATGCACCAGAGGATTATCCACTGGTGATTGATATGTTGCATCGTGCATCAGATTTGGGCTATGTCAATCCGAGTTTTACCTGTGGTTATATTCATTCACGTGAAGATTCTAGTTTATACGATGTTGATATTGCAAAAAAATATTCAACCAAAGCAGCAGAGCAAGGTCATTATATTGCCATGTATAACGTGGGCGTGAATTACCTCAATCGAGGCATTAAAGAGAGTGAAACTCAACCCTATCCTTTACTGAAACAGAGTTTAGAATATTTTGAAAAAACCAGAATCGGTTTGGAAAAGTCGCGTAAAGACGGTACTTATGAATATGAAGAGTTAGAAAGCGATATTATAGATTTATACGCTGACCGTATGTTTTATTACAGTTTTTACCCCGATCTTGGCGATACGATCATTCCTTTATTGATCGAGCATGGATGGAACAGGCATATTAAGGCAATGACCGCTTTGGCACGTTTGTATGCAGACCAAGCAGATCGACCACATTATTTTAATTATCCTGAAGCGGTTAAGTGGTGTGAAGCCGCAAGATTGCAAGAACCTGAAAATCAAGATGTGATTGATGCAATCAGCGTGGTTGAACAGGACTCGATGAAGAATATTTTAAAATATCAGTTTGCTGTTGGTAAAATTGCAGCAGATCAAATGCCGGGTCGACAAGATGTATTGTTCTAAAACAATACGTCTATTTAAAGTTGCTCTGTTAAAGTTAAATCATTTTTTTATTTTAAAAGATGATTTAATGACTGATGCGTAGGATAAAGAATATCTGAAATTTTGCTACAACCATTTTCTTGTGCAAATTTTAGTGTAATTTTCTTTTTATAATCTACACCTGAAATCATGACATTTACTTGAGTATTGGAAACTTGGGTGATGTTATAGCGTGGTTTTTCTGGTGAATCTTGTGCATCGGTTAAAATATCAAATTCTAAATTACACAGCATTTGGGTTTTAGTTTGGCATTTATTGTCATTATCAATTTTTTTAGCCAGCGGTTTTGTCAGGTATTTTTCTAAGTTTTGTATACTTGTTGAAGCCAGTGGCTTTACATCATCATTGCGCCCACTGAAATGTTTTTTATACATTTGCTCAGTCAGTTTTTGTGGTGATAAGCATTGCTCTGCAAAGCTGATTGAGCTTGAAAATAAAATGGTCGTCGTTAGAAATATTTTCTTAAATGTGTTTTTAGAATGATAGATCATGTTGAATATTGTTGAGCTAATGATGATTCTATTTTATATCAATGCATTAAAAAATTGCATTTTATAAACTTTTCTTAAGGGAAATGGGTAGTGATATTTTGTAAGTAGATCATGTTTAAGTATGTTATTTCTAGTGGTGAAAATTGACTACATCCGAGAATTATTAAGTCATTTGGACTCAATACACCTTATTGATCTATAAGGTGTATTTATAAATTCTAACTTGAATGAATTGAAAAATTATTTTATCAATTTGATGTTTTTAATGAAACTTAGTCTTTCATTTGCTCCAGGACCAACTATGCGATCTCTGTTGTTTTCAACTTTTATTTCAGCTTGAACTTTTTTCCCAATAATTTTTTTCTTAATGTGCTCACCACCTGACTCTTCATCAGGATCAAACCAATCACCACATTTCTGATCACAGTAGGCGTGAACTTCTTTATTTTTACTATCTTTAAGGATCAATCCAAGATCATCAACACCGCCACCATTTAAAATGGTATAAGTTTGAGATTTTGCATTTGAGAATGCACTTATCGATAAAATCATAAGACTCAATATTATTTTTTTCATATTTCCTCTAAATGTCGTGGGATGCATGTTTTAGTTGTCTTATCATAAATTAATCGAATGATTAAAATAAGAAAAGATCTGTAAAACAGATCTTTTCTTTAACATATACGGACTTTACTCAATAATTTCTAGATCAATGTACTTAATGGTCATGGTGTAAATATTCAGGTTGTTTTGGCAACTGTAAACTACAAATCAAACAAATGATCAGCATCACAATCACATAAAGAAAGAAGCTATTTTCATGTCCCATATCTTTGAGCTTAAGTGCAACTGCAGGTGCAGAACCACCAAATATTGCATTACCTACGGCATAGGCGAAGCCAACACCGAGGGCGCGAATATGCGCAGGGAACATTTCAGCTTTAACAAGTCCACTGATTGAAGTGTAGAAACTCAGCATAAACATGAGGAAGATCAGTAACAACGTAACGATCACTGCTGAATTATGGAAATAAGGCATTGCAATCACCATCACAGGATAGATAAAGATTGCACAACTCACACTAAACAAAATCATGGAGGCGCGCCGACCAATTCGATCAGAAAGCATTCCAAATAGTGGTTGAGCACACATAAATACAAACAGTGCAATGGTCATCATATAGCCGACAGTTTTATCAGCAAAACCGAGACTGGTGATATATGTTTTTGAATATACAGTAATAATATAAAAACACAGTGAACCCGCAGAAGTATAACCAACAACCAATAGGAAGGTTTTCCAATTATGCTTAAATAGCTCAGTTAAGCTACCTGACCCCTCTTTTTTCCCTTCATCCTCTTTTAGCGTTTCTTTTAAATGACGACGGGCAAAGAATGAAAGAATTGCAACAACACCACCAATAATGAAAGGAATACGCCATCCACCATTCATTAATTCCTCTTTGGACATCAGTGCGAGCATGATGACGCCAAGTAAACTTGCTAAAAGTTGTCCGCCAGATAGTGTTACATATTGAAATGATGAATAGAAACCACGTTGCCCTTTAAGTGCAACTTCACTCATATAGGTGGCAACGGTACCGTACTCACCACCGACAGAAAGCCCTTGAAGCAATCGTACTGCGAGCAGTAAAAAGGGAGCTAGCATCCCAACGTCTTCATAAGTAGGAAGTGCTGCGAATAAAAAAGAACTAATTGCCATGAGGGTGATCGAAATGATCATGGATTTTTTACGACCATAAGTATCACCAATCCAACCAAATAGCCAACTGCCGATTGGACGCATGAAGAAACTTGCGGCGAATACACCCCAAACGTAAATGGCTTTGGTTGAGTCATTCATATCAGGTGCGGTAAGCGCATGGGTAAAATAGGTGGCAAAAGCAGCGTAAATATAAAAGTCAAACCATTCGACTAAGTTACCCGAAGCAGCACCCACAATCGCCATAACACGATCGCGTTTTTCATGTGGGTGATAGGTGTGTGTTTCACTCATACAATATCCTTATTATGACGTTGAATTTTTTGTTTTGAAAATAGAACATGATTTTCACAAACTATTTTTTATTCTAGGATTAAAAGATGGATCTATTTTTATTCGGTACAAAAAACACACAGCTAAATACAAGTTTGCCAAAAAATGACGCATTACTTATATTGTGTTTATTTACATGATGTGAGAATTTAGAGTAACTTTACAGATTTTTTTTAGTTATTTTATTTATAAAAAATCGGTCAATATTGTTTTTTAGTTCTGGGTTATTGAATGATTTATCAAAAAAATAAAAAAATTTAAGATGGAATAATATGTCTTATCCCACCCTAAATTTACATGGATTCAACTCACTTTCTTTAAAAATGCTGAAATTTCACGACTGAATTTTACGGGTTCAGTAATCAGTGGCGTATGTCCTGATTTTTTAAAAATAATATTTTGTGAATTACTGAGAGAGTTTGACACTCTGAGCTGGCCTTCGATTGGATAAAGTGTAGACAATTGTCCAATAAAGAAGGTGGTTGGGCAGGCAAGTGTTGAAATTGATTGGCGATAATCTTCATTATGATTCAGGTAGTTATCGATATACCATGTTAGATAATCCATCCGACGTATCGGCAACAAATGACGTTGAAGCGTAGGATGTTTGAGTGCCAAATTAAACATGATTGGGCTAAGTTTATTACTGCCTTGAATTTTAATGAAATTCAGCCAAATTTGAATAAGCTCAGTACGTGGTTCAAGTGGTAATTCATCAACAAAACGATAGTTTGAGTATTGATGTAAAAATTCAGAAAAATCTTTAAGTAAGCGTTTTATTTTAAAATATTTTTTGCCAAATAAACCAAACTCCCAGTTTAAGTCACTTGGAATCTTTGGTGTTTGATCGATATGCAAATAGGCTTTTAATTTGCTTTGTAGGTCGCCATATTGCATACCGTGCATTGCCGTAGATGCGCCCATGGAATAGCCCATCAAGATAAAATTATCTAAATCTAAATGTTGAATTAGACAATCTAGGTCACGCCAATGGTTGGGAATTGCAGCAATATCTTGTGGAATTTCACAGGCTTTTGAGCCACCAAATCCACGCCAATCAGGAATATAAAATTTATACTGCTTAATATTTGGCAATAAAAAAGGCAGCCACTGCCAACTATGCATACCTAAGCCAGAGAGCACCATTACAGGTTCGCCTTGACCAATTTCACGAACAAATAATTTTTCACCATCAGGCATTGTATAAAACGGCATAGTTGTACCTATATTTTAATTTTGCGAAAATTTCTTCAATTGAGGGATGATGGTTTCAAGCCAATCAATCCAACCCATCTCAAGGTTAATACCCAATTGTAAAATCATTTTATGAATAAATAATGTTCTGTCAGTGTCATCTTCGTGTTGGAAATCTTTTGCGAAGATTGATTGATAGACTTTCAATTTTTCTTGATGTAATTCTAAATGACGTTCGAGTTCAGGTAAAACGGTATTTCCACCAAATTGTGCTTCGGCACGTAACCGTACCATGAGTTCTTCACGCAGTTGCGCAGGTGGGCTTTGTTTGACCATCCAATCTGCCAGTTCAGTACGCCCAAGTTGTTCAACTTGATAGGTTTTTTTGCGACTATTTTCAGATTCTTCCTCAATGGTAGAAATCCAACCTTTTTGTAACATGCCATTGAGTTCTCTATAGATTTGCTGATGTGTTGCATTCCAAAAGAACCCCATTGATCGGTCAAAACGCCGCCCCAAATCGATACCTGTGCTTGGTTTTTCGATCAAACTGGTGAGGAGTACATGGGCTAAGGACATTTTGTTACAAATCTCAGAAAAATAGCTGTCGAGTCATTATGCAACATGTTGCATAAAAATCAATTCTCGCTTATAAATAAAACATAAATTTTTGCAACAAGTTGCACTAAATTAAAAAATTGCAAATATCACAAGCCAGCGAAAGCAGCCAAGGAGTATTCATGTCTAATTATCCGCATTTACTTGCGCCTTTAGATTTAGGCTTTACAACATTAAAAAACAGAGTGTTAATGGGTTCTATGCATGTAGGGCTTGAAGAAGTCGATGGTGGTTATGACCGTATGGCTGCTTTCTATGCAGAACGTGCAGCAGGCGGTGTAGGTTTAATTGTGACAGGTGGTATTTCACCGAATGATCATGGGGTGACATTCTTTGGCGGTTCTAAACTCGATACTGTAGAAGAAGCAGAAAAACATAAAGTCATTACCCAAGCCGTGCATGATGCAGGTGGAAAAATCGCATTACAGATTCTACATACAGGGCGTTATTCTTATCAGCATGAAAATGTTGCGCCATCAGCGATTCAAGCACCGATTAACCCAACTAAACCACATGCGTTAACGTCTGCGGAAGTGAATCAAACTATTGCTGACTTTGCCAATTGCGCAAAAATGTCGCAGATTGCAGGCTATGATGGCGTGGAAATCATGGGTTCAGAAGGCTATCTGATTAATGAATTTATCGCAGCACGTACCAACCATCGTGATGATGAGTGGGGCGGTAGCTACGAAAACCGTATTCGTTTCCCGATTGAAATTGTGCGCCGTACCCGTGAAGAAGTCGGTGAGAACTTCATCATTATCTATCGTTTATCAATGCTTGATTTGGTTGAGGGTGGTTCAACCCTTGAAGAAGTGATTCAACTTGCCAAAGAAATCGAAAAAGCAGGCGCAACGATTATCAATACAGGTATCGGCTGGCATGAAGCACGTATTCCGACGATTGCCACCAAAGTTCCTCGTGCAGCATTTACATGGGTGACGAAGAAGTTAAAAGGTTCGGTCAATGTGCCTTTAATTACCTCAAACCGTATCAATACCCCTGAAATGGCTGAACATGTTCTCGCTCAGGGCGATGCGGATATGATCTCGATGGCACGTCCAATGCTTGCAGATTCGCACTTTGTCGCAAAAGCTGAACAAGGTCGTGCAGATGAAATTAATACCTGTATCGGCTGTAATCAGGCGTGCCTAGATCATATTTTCTCTATGAAAATCGCCACTTGTTTAGTGAATCCACGTGCATGTTATGAAACTGAATTAATCTTTAAAGATTCTGCCAATGTGAAAAATATTGCAGTGATTGGTGCAGGACCTGCGGGATTAAGTTTTGCAACTTATGCAGCAGATCGTGGTCATAAAGTTACGATTTTTGAAGCATCTAATCAAATTGGTGGTCAGTTCAATATTGCCAAAACCATTCCGGGCAAAGAAGAGTTTTATGAAACTTTACGTTATTTCAAACGTAAAATTGAACTGCAACCGAACATTAAATTGCTACTGAATCACACAGCAACGTATGAAGAGCTCAGTGCCGAAAACTTTGATGACATCGTGGTTGCAACAGGTGTAACACCACGCCATTTAAATATCGAAGGCATTGATCATCCAAAAGTATTGTCCTATATCGAAGTGTTACGTGACCGTAAGCCAGTCGGTAAAAAAGTTGCGATCATTGGCGCGGGTGGTATTGGTTTTGATACGGCTGAATATTTATCACATGAAGGCGAAAGTGGCAGTCTAAATCCTCAGAAATTCTATGATGAATGGGGTATTGATACCACTTATGAGCATGTTGGCGGTCTGAAAGCACCTGAAGTTGAACAGTCACCACGTGAAATTTATTTACTGCAACGCAAAACAAATTCTGTGGGTGCAGGTCTGGGTAAAACCACAGGTTGGATTCACCGTACAGGTTTAAAACATCGTCATGTCAATATGATTCCGGGTGCAAGCTACGACAAGATTGACGATCAAGGTTTACATATCACCGTGGGTGAAAAAACCATGATTTTAGATGTGGATAATGTGGTGATTTGTGCAGGGCAAGAGTCATTCACAGCGATGTTTGATCAGCTTCAGGCGGATGGTAAATCTGTGCATCTGATTGGTGGTGCGAAAGAAGCAGGTGAGTTGGATGCGAAACGTGCTATTCGTCAGGGTGCTGAATTGGCGATGGTGATTTAATTTTTTAATAGAATCTCCCCTAACCCTGAGCCATATATGGCGCAAGAAAAAAGAGGGGAAAAGCTTCGTTTTTATTACCGTTATAAAATTCGTGAAGCTCCTCCCTTTTTAAAGGGAGGTTGGGAGGGATTAATGTTTAAATGAGTTTTATATAAGGACATTAAAATGAACTACACAAATACCAAACCTGCTGTTCAAAAATGGCACGAAATGATCAAAACACGTGACATGAGCATTCTCAGTGAATTACTTGCTGATGATGTAGTGTTTCGCTCACCTGTGGCATTTAAGCCTTATGAAGGGAAACAGGTGGTTTACTTCATTTTGACCAATGTCATTCAGGTATTTGAAAACTTTACGTATCACCGTGAATTTTTTACTGAAGATGAGCAAAGCGTGGTGCTTGAGTTTTCAGCGATTGTATCTGAAAAGCAACTCAAAGGTATTGATATGATTCGCTTCAATGAACAAGGTCAAATTGTTGAATTTGAAGTGATGATTCGTCCAAAACAAGGTTTAGAGGCGTTGGCTGTGCAAATGGCCGAACGATTTGCTAAATATCAGCCTACATAATATTTCAGGCATTAATGAAATATTTTCGTACTTAACTTGTGACTTAAATATTTTCCACTTAAATCGTTTGTCACTTAAATTGTTTGAAATTCAGAATGTATTCGTACATTCTGAATCTATTCGGTAATTGATCTTTTTAAAATCATGCTGAACGCATAGGCATTTTAAAATGGTCAGCCAACGGGAATCAAAATGTCTATATTCAATGCTACGCTTAATAGAGCGACTCAACTGACGCAAACTGTTCTAGATCAAGTCACAGGGGCAGAACTGCCGAAATTGTATTATAAGCCAGACGGGCAAATGGCTGAGGTGCTCGAACAGTTGCCACAGTTGCATGATAAATATCGTCCAACACCTTGGCTGAGTAATACCCATGCACATTTGCTGTATTTTGATATCATTAAGAAAAAAACCATCAAGTTGGAATATGATCGACTCGATCAACTGAGCATGCAAGATGGTGGAATTACCGCGATTTCATGGTATGGCTATGATTTGCCTAAAGATACTCCAACTGTTGTCATCATGCATACCATTACAGGAACGCCTGCGAGTATGCGTGAATTGGTCAAAGATTTGCATGAATATACGGGTTGGCGGATCGCACTGTGTTTACGCCGTGGGCATGCAGGTTTACCAATGCCAGTGCCACAAATGTCGATCTTCGGTTCAACGTCTGATCTAAAAGAGCAATTGGTTTTTATTCAAGAGCAATTTCCACAATCTGAACTTTATGCGGTCGGTTCATCGGCAGGGACAGGCTTATTGGTACGCTATTTGGGTGAACAGGGTGAAGATACGCCGTTTAAAGCCGCGTTTGCAATGTGTCCAGGTTATGACACAGAGTTAGGTTTTGAAAATGTTCATCCTTTTTATACCAAAATTATGACTAAAAAATTATTTCAGTCATTCATCGAGCCTTATGAACAGACATGGCGTCAAATTGGTTCAGTGCAAAAGGTTCTACAAACCAAGACTTTGCAAGAATTTCAAAATGAATACTATGAAATGGCAGGTTATGCTGACTATCAAAGTTATTCTCAAGCCATTAACCCAATCTATGTATTTGAAAATGTGAAAATTCCACTCATGATTTTAAATGCTGAAGATGACCCAGTCTGTTCGATTAAAAATTTAGAGCCATTTAAGCAGACCATTCAAAGTATGGAAAATGTTGCTGTTGTTACCACGAAAAAGGGCAGTCATTGCGGTTTTTATGAGGGCTTAAATACGAAATCTTGGGCATCGCGTTTGATGGCAGATTTTTTAAAGCAGTTCTAATTTGTTTTTGAGCATGGCTTTTAATGTGAGTTCAGATCTTAAAAGGCGGTTCTCATTTAAAACTCAAATAAAAAACCAGTCGAAATGACTGGTTTTTTTATTGCTAAAACTAAAATTAGTTTTTAAGCGCAGGTGTCGCAGCGGCAATTGCAGCAGCAACAGCATCATCTTCAGTTTGCGCTGTACCAGAACTTGCTTTTGGAGCAGGTTGTGGTTTAGGCGCAGTTTGAGCAGTTTCAGTTTTTACTGACTCAGCTTTAGCCGGCTTAGGTTCTGGTTTCGGTTGAGCTTGTTCAGGCTGAGTATTTTGAGTCGTCGCATGTGCTTCATGCGTAGTTGTACGAATTTCAGTTGTAGTATTCGCTGTTTCAGTACGACTTACTTCTACATGTGCTGGAATTTCTTCTTGTTGGGTTTCCTGAGCTGTATTTTGCTCAACACTTGGAAGACTTTGGAATTCAGAAGCTTCAGAAGCAGATTGAGTATTCTCAACATTTTCTTGCTCAGTTTCTTTAGGCTCTTCTTTTTTTACACAAGCGGAAACAAGGAGTGCTGTCGCAATTGCGCCACAAATTAAAAATTTCTTATTCATAATTACTCAAAACAAAACATATTAGAGAGATGTTACCTAGTATAACAGCAAAATGATATTTAAAAATCACCTAATCAAGTGCTAAATTTTTATTGGAAATGCTGATAGAATAGCCAATTGTTTATTGTTCTATGAATTGATGTGAATTGACTTTGCTTTCTAGGTACAAGGTAAAGTAAAATCGCACAACATTGTAGGCCAATTTAGGCTCCATTGTACGAGAAACTTAATGACCCATTTTATATTCGTCACTGGTGGTGTTGTATCATCACTAGGTAAAGGTATTTCAGCTGCTTCAGTTGCTGCACTTTTAGAAGCCCGTGGTTTAAAAGTAACCATGGTCAAAATGGATCCATACATTAATGTCGATCCTGGGACTATGAGCCCATTTCAGCACGGTGAAGTATTTGTCACTGAAGATGGTGCTGAAACTGACTTAGATTTGGGTTATTACGAACGTTTCTTACGTCGTGCTAAAATGACCAAATTGAATAACTTTACTTCAGGTCGTGTTTACCAAGATGTTTTAAATAAAGAACGTCGTGGTGATTACCTTGGTGGTACTGTCCAAGTTATTCCACATATTACGGATAATATTAAAGAACGTGTTCTTCGCGCAGGCGAAGGCTATGACGTGGCTATCGTTGAAATCGGTGGTACAGTTGGTGACATTGAATCTCTCCCATTCATGGAGTCAGTACGTCAGTTAATGGTTGAACTTGGTCATAAACGTACCATGTTGATGCATTTAACATTATTGCCATATATCAAGTCTGCTGCAGAATTAAAAACTAAACCAACACAACATTCTGTTAAAGAATTATTGTCAATTGGTATTCAGCCAGACATCTTAATTTGTCGTACTGAACATGATGTCGATGCTGACACAACACGTAAAATCGCGTTATTCACTAACGTAGAAGCACGTGCGGTTGTGGTCTGTAAAGATGCACGCTCAATCTACCAAATTCCACGTACATTCTATGAGCAAAATGTTGACGATTTAATCTGTGAGCGTTTTGGTTATAACGATCTTCCTGAAGCTGATCTTTCAGATTGGGATCATGTTGTAGAAGCATTATTGAACCCTGAATACACAATCCGTGTTGCGATGGTCGGTAAATATGTTGAACTTCCAGATGCTTATAAATCTGTAAATGAAGCACTTTTACATGCGGGTATTCAAAATCGTGTAAAAGTTCAAATTGATTATGTCAATGCAGAAGAACTTGAAAGCCAAAATCCAGCAGAAGTATTGAAAGATGCTGATGCGATCCTTGTACCAGGTGGTTTTGGTGAACGTGGTACTGAAGGTAAAATGCAAGCGATTCAATTTGCACGTGAAAACAAAGTACCATTCTTAGGTATTTGTTTAGGTATGCAATTGGCTGTGATTGAATTTGCACGTCATGTTGCAAATATGCCAGAAGCGACTTCAACTGAATTTAACCGTTCGACTAAATTCCCATTGATTGGTTTAATCACTGAATGGTTAGATGAGCGTGGTGAAATTCAACATCGTAGCACTGAGTCAAATCTTGGTGGAACAATGCGTTTAGGTGCTCAAAAATCAGAATTGGTTGAAGGCACAAAAACACGTGAAGTCTATGGTAAAGCTGAAATCACAGAGCGTCATCGCCATCGTTATGAAATGAATGATCGTTTCATTCCTGCAATTGAAGAAGCAGGTATGAAAATTTCAGGTTACTCATCTGTACAACATCTTGTTGAAACAGTAGAAATTCCTGAACATCCTTGGTTTATTGCTGTACAATTCCACCCAGAATTTACCAGCTCACCACGTGATGGACATCCATTATTTGCTGGCTTTATTGATGCTGCGAAAAAACAGCACCAAAATAGCAAATAAGTTTAAGGACACGACTAGGAAGTTTAAATGTCACAATTAAAACCACAAGAAATTGTACGTTTAGGCGATATACAAATGGCAAACCACTTGCCATTTGTATTATTCGGCGGAATGAACGTACTTGAATCGAAAGACTTAGCTTTTGAAATTGCAGAAACTTATGTAGATATTTGCAAACGCTTAGAGATTCCTTATGTCTTTAAAGCGAGTTTTGATAAAGCCAATCGTTCGAGCTTACATTCGTTCCGTGGTCCTGGTTTGGAAAAGGGCATTGAATGGTTAGGTGACATTAAAAAACATTTTAATGTGCCGATCATTACCGATGTCCACGAACCTTACCAAGCAGTACCTGTTGCTGAAGTTGCAGATATTATTCAGCTTCCAGCTTTTTTAAGTCGTCAGACTGATCTTGTTGAAGCAATGGCAAAAACACAAGCCATAATTAACATCAAAAAAGCACAATTCCTTGCACCGCATGAAATGCGTCATATTCTGAACAAATGTTTGGAAGCAGGAAATGACAAATTGATTCTGTGTGAGCGTGGTTCAGCATTTGGCTATAATAACTTAATCGTTGATATGCTTGGTTTTGATACCATGAAAGAAATGAACGTGCCGGTGTTCTTTGATGTGACACATGCGCTTCAAACACCAGGTGGACGTGCTGATTCTGCGGGCGGACGCCGTGCGCAAATCACCACACTTGCGCGCGCAGGTATGGCGACAGGTCTTGCAGGTTTGTTCCTGGAAGCACATCCAGATCCTGAACAAGCCAAATGCGATGGACCTTGTGCATTACGTATGTCTCAGTTAGAGCCATTCTTAGCACAGCTGAAAGAATTGGATACCTTGGTGAAAGGTTTCAAAAAGCTGGATACACACTAATTTTTACAATTAGATGCGCCTGAGATATGGCGCATCATTTTATTAATCAACTGAGGAATTGTTCATGAGTCAAATCGTTGACATTCGTGCACGTGAAATTTTGGACTCTCGTGGTAACCCTACCATCGAAGCAGACGTAATCCTGGACTCTGGCGTTGTTGGCCGTGCATGTGCACCATCTGGTGCTTCAACTGGTTCTCGTGAAGCTTTGGAACTTCGTGACGGTGACAAATCACGTTACTTGGGTAAAGGTGTTCGCACTGCAGTTCAAAACGTAAATGGTCAAATCAAAGACTTACTAAAAGGTCAAAACGTATTTGAACAAAAAGCGCTTGATGACAAAATGATCGCGCTTGATGGCACTGAAAATAAAGAAAAATTAGGTGCTAACGCAACTTTGGCGGTATCGCTGGCTGCTGCTCGCGCTGCATCTGCTGAAAAGAAAACTGAATTGTTCCAATATATCGCTGACTTACGTGGTCAAACGACTTTATCTATGCCTGTACCAATGATGAACATCATCAATGGTGGTTCGCATGCAGATAATACTGTAGATATTCAAGAGTTTATGATTGAACCTGTAGGTTTTACTTCATTCTCTGAAGCTTTACGTGCGGGTGCAGAAATTTTCCATTCTTTAAAATCTGTACTTAAAAAACAAGGTTTAAATACAGCAGTGGGTGATGAAGGTGGTTTTGCACCTAACCTTCGTACTAACGAAGAAGCGATTACTGCGATTCTTGAAGCAATTGGTCAAACTGGCTATAAAGCAGGTTCTGACATCATGCTTGCTCTTGACTGTGCATCTTCAGAATTTTACAAAAATGGTCAATATGTACTTGCAGGTGAAGGCAATAAAGCATTCACAAGCAATCAATTTGCTGACTATTTAGCTGGTCTTGTAAACCAATATCCAATTATCTCAATTGAAGATGGTTTGGATGAGTCTGACTGGGAAGGTTGGGCTTACTTGACTTCTATCCTTGGTGATAAAATTCAATTGGTTGGTGATGACTTGTTCGTTACAAATCCTAAGATTTTACAACGTGGTATTGATGAGAAAATCGGTAACTCGATCTTAATCAAATATAACCAAATCGGTACTTTGTCTGAAACTTTAGATGCAATTTACCTTGCGAAAGCAAATGGTTATAGCACTGTCATTTCTCACCGTTCTGGTGAAACAGAAGATTCTACAATTGCAGATCTTGCTGTTGGTACTGCTGCTGGTCAAATCAAAACGGGTTCACTTTCACGTTCTGACCGTATTGCTAAATATAACCAATTGCTTCGTATTGAAGAATTAACCAATGCAGTTTACCGTGGTAAAGCTGAATTTAAAGGTTTGAATTAATCGTTATTGATTGATTTAGATTGAAAAAACCACTCTAAAAGAGTGGTTTTTTATGTATAAAGCGTGCAGAAATTGGAAGAATGTTTGGAATTAATCATAATGATAACGGCACATCACAATAATAATTGATTCTGTTGTGACTTTATAAACGATGCGATTTTCTTTATCAATGCGTCTTGACCAATAACCACTGAGATCATGTTTGAGAGGTTCTGGTTTGCCAACTCCATCAAATGGGGATCGTTTGATATCTTTTATCAATGTATTGATTCTTTTGAGTGTTTGTTTATCTGTAGATTGCCAATAAAGGTAATCCTCCCAAGCTTCATTGCTCCAACTTAAAATCATTCTTCAATCAGCTCATGGTTTATTGTTTTACCTGCTTCAATTTGTGCAATTGAATCACGCAATCTTTTTGCATTCGCAGGGCTTTTTAGCAAATGGGCTGTTTCTTCATAGGCATTAAAATCTTCTAAGCTGATCAAGACGGCTGTTTGATTATTTTGCCGAGTCACTAGTACAGGGGAATGATCATCAATGACACCATCAAGTACAGTTGCTAAGTTTTTACGAAGATCCGAATATGTAACAACTTTCATAACAGCACCTTTTAAATTGAGTACACGTTATTGTACTTAATTTTGTACAATGTCAGCAACCATTCAATATGTTCAACTGTTACAGATCGTGTTTTAAATTTTGAATGGCGCAGCGCTGATATAGAGAATTTTATTTGAATAACTATTTGATAATCGTGATCAGTAATTTCATCTTGAAATTGTGTCCGAAACTGTAGATGTAATAATTAAGATTATTCACCATTTGCATATTTACCACAGTAAAGCGTTCACCATGCAAAATATTTGATGTATATTAGCACCTTAATTTAACGCTGTGACATAAGACAAAAATACATGTTAGACGTCTTTAAAACCACTTCAAGTAAAGTGATTGCCGTACTCGCGATCGTCATCGTAGCGGTACTTCAATACCGCTTTTGGTTCGGTGCGGGAGGGCATTTTCCGCATCAAGCACTCGTACAGCAAATCGAACAGCAAGCCGAAGTCAATGCCGACCTAAAAGAACGCAATCGAATCCTAGCTGCCGAAGTGTATGACTTAAAAAATGGCGCGGAAGCCATCGAAGAACATGCACGACTTGATTTAGGTTTAGTAAAACCACACGAAACTTTTGTGCAAATGAGTACCATCAGTACCCATTACAAACCGATTATTACAGATCCAAGTTTAAACAATTCAGGAACAAATGAAGACAGTGAACCAGCACCAGAAGAACCGTAAAATTTGGGCAATTATTCCTGCTGCAGGTACTGGAAGTCGTTTTTCAAAAACTGAACTCAAACAATATCAAATCATCCAAGACCAAACTGTCTTAGAACATACGATAGAACGTTTAAATGATTTACCACTCACTGGTTATGTGTTAGCAATCGGTGAGCAAGATGAATACGCACAAACATTGCCAATTAAAAATAAGCAAATTTGTCATTTTTGCCTTGGTGGTGCAGAACGTGTTAACTCTGTTTTAAATGCATTGAATTACTTAGAGCAATTCGCTCAAGCAGATGATCTTGTATTTGTACATGATGCCGCACGACCATGCGTAACAAAAGAATGCCTTGAAGATCTCATCCAAACAGCAATTGAACAAAACTGTAGTGCAATTTTAGCGATCCCTGTACGTGATACTTTGAAATTTGTTGAAAATCAAAAAGACATTCACAAAACAGTGAGTCGTGAACAGTTGTGGCAAGCGCAGACCCCACAAATTTCAACATTTGCAACACTTAAAAAAGCGATAGAAACAGCTTTAGAGAATGATGTTGTCATTACAGATGAAGCCAGTGCCTTAGAACATATTGGTGAAGCGGTACAAGTAGTCATGGGACGTTCAGATAATATTAAAATCACCTATCCAGATGATTTGGAATTGGCACGACTCATTTTACAATCACAGCAGTAATCCTAGAGAAATAGTTTAAAATTCTAAAATGAGAGATTTTCTCACTCAGCATTTATCTTTATAATCACGTAAAAATAAAGCTTAATTTAAGATTTTTATATGACGCCATCGCCACAATATAAGTTTTTACGCCAATCAGTTCGAGATGGTTTAAGTTTCAACCAAAACGCGTCCAGATGGGATAGATTACATCTCGATCCGTGGTTGCTCGGTTTATTGATTATTAATATGGTCTTAGGGCTATTGATGGTCTATAGCGCATCTTCTGAAGATATGTCGATGGTGATTCGCCAAGGTGTCAGCTTCGCTGTTGGTTTCGTTGTGCTTTTTTTATGTGCGCAAGTACCACCCAAAGTATATCAAGCCATCAGTCCTTGGTTCTATTTGTTTGCCATACTATTGCTCATACTTGTATTGCTGATCGGTGATGTGCGCTTAGGCGCAAAACGCTGGTTGACTATTCCAGGCATTGGCAGTATGCAACCCAGTGAATTTATGAAATTTGCTATGCCACTGATGATGGCATGGTATTTTTCACGGATGCCTTTACCACCGAAATTTCGTCATATCGTTGTTGCACTGATCATTATGATGGTGCCATTCGTTTTGGCATTATTACAGCCCGATTTAGCGATTGGTATTGTGATTGGTGGTGTATTTGCATTGTTCTTGAGTGGTATGTCTTGGTGGTATATCGGTGGTACATTGGCAGCGTTAGCATGTGCATTCCCGATTATTTGGACATTTGTACTGCAAGCCTACCAAAAGAAACGTATTTTAACATTATTCGATCCAGAGTCTGATGCTTTGGGTGCGGGATGGAACATTATCCAATCGAAGATTGCCATTGGTTCAGGTGGCTTGTCTGGGCGGGGCTTCTTAGAGGGTACGCAGTCACAATTGGGTTATTTGCCTGAACATCATACCGATTTCATCATGTCGACCTATGCCGAAGAATTTGGCTTCATGGGCGTGTTCTTTTTATTCGCGCTTTATACTGCGATTATTTTTAGATGCATGATGATCAGCCTAAACTGCTTCCATAACTATGGGCGATTATTGGCAGGTACGATAGGTTTGTCGGTGTTCTTTTATGTTTTCGTTAACTCAGGTATGGTGAGTGGAATTTTACCAGTGACAGGTGATCCATTGCCATTAATGAGTTATGGCGGAACAGCAGTGATCGCTTTATTGGCCAGCTTTGGGATTGTGATGTCGATTCACACACATCGTTAAAATAAATGATCTAAATATTTAAAATTGTAAATTAATAATAGGGTATTTATAAAATACCCTTTTTATTTGAATAAGATAGAAAATAAAAAGAACAGCTCTAATTATTCTAATACTTAAGCATGATTAAAACTATATTGCGTAATTTATATGAAATGCTACATTGAGAATTGATCAATATATTTTTCTAGAAGTATAACTTTTTATTATAGATTTTTATTAAAAATTTAATTTTTTATATAAGGTTCAGTTCTGTATGCATATTATTATACTTGGTGCAGGCGTTATCGGTACAACCTCCGCTTATTATCTAAAACAAGCAGGGCATGATGTGACGGTGATTGATCGACAGCCGAATGTTGCTTTAGAAACCAGTTTTGCCAATGCTGGACAAATTTCCCCTGGCTATGCATCACCTTGGGCTGCGCCTGGCATTCCACTCAAAGCATTTAAATGGATGTTTCAGCCCCATTCACCATTGGCAATTAAACTGACAGGCGATATGTACCAATACCAGTGGATGGTGCGCATGCTCGCAGAATGTAATATCAATCGCTATCAAATCAATAAAGAACGCATGGTGCGAATTTCAGAATATAGTCGTGATTGTCTAGATGATTTGCGTGCTGAAACAGGGATTCATTTTGATGAACGCCAGTTAGGAACTTTACAATTATTCCGTAAACAAGAACAGTTGGATGTTGCGGGTAAAGATACTGAAGTTTTAAAACATGAAGGTGTGCCATTTGAATTATTAGACAAAGCAGGTGTTATTCATGCTGAACCTGCGTTAGCACATGCGACGGTTGATTTTGTTGGTGGCTTACGTTTACCGAATGACCAAACGGGAGATTGTCAAAAATTCACGACAGAATTGGCTGAACTCGCGGCTGAACAAGGTGTTCAATTCTTGTTTAATTCCAGTATAGAAAAAATTGAAAAGGATGCAGATCATATTACAGGAATCTTACTCAGTGATGGAACTCGAGTAAAAGGAGATGCCTATGTGATGGCACTTGGCAGCTATAGCCATGAGATGCTCAAGCAATTGGATATAGATGCACCTGTCTATCCACTCAAAGGATATTCGATCACCACGAAGATTTTAGATCCAACATTATCACCCGTATCGACGATTTTAGATGAGTCTTATAAGATTGCACTGACACGTTTTGATGATCGTATCCGTGTGGGTGGTATGGCAGAAATTAATGGTTTTGATCGTTCCCTAAAAGCCAGTCGTGAAGATACTTTGTTGATGGTATTACAGCAACTTTTTCCAAAAGCCAGTGATATTTCAGATGCACATTTCTGGACAGGTTTAAGACCTGCAACGCCTGATGGAACACCAATAGTCGGTAAAACAAAATTTAAAAATTTATTCACCAATACTGGGCATGGTACGCTTGGTTGGACAATGTCCTGCGGTTCGGCAAAATTATTATCCGATATTATTTCTGGAACGACACCGCAAATTGAATATGATGATTTGAATGTATTCCGCTATGATTCAGTGAATCATTGATATATTGTTGAAAATTGCATGAATCAAAATCACGAAGTACTCAATCAAGAACTTACTTTTTCCAATACGCACTTTTGGCATTGGTTTATATTTTTATTTCGTGGTTTTGATGAGGTCAAGGAACTGAATTTAGATGAAGTACTTCAGGATGTTATAGGTCTAGATTTGAGTAACCAAGCATTTGAAATGTGGTATCAATCTTTTTTACCGAGTGATAGTGACACATTTCGAAATTACCGGTTTTCAGCAGGTTCAAATATTCAAGTGGATATTGAGTTTGCTCAGGATCACATTAATTATTATTTCAATGATTTGTATATTGGTAATTTAAGCGGACACTTTGAAGCTTGGTTTTTTACGCTAGATGAGTTTTTAGGTTTTAAATTGGATGATCAAAATTTCTTGTTATTATTACCTATGTTAGGTGTTGAGCAACAACAGATTTCGGAGATTAAAATTCAGATTTCAAAGCGATTGCAATATATTATTGCTTTTCAAGGGCATGAAGAATATATAGCAGGCTGTATAGTCAATGGTTTAAAGATGAATCAAGAGTTTTATAAAGATAAACAGGTTGGGATATGTAATCGACAAAATCATAGTATTCGTAATATTGAGCTTTACCCTGAGGGTTTTGAGCATATTCAAAAATTAAATCAAATGTTGAGTTAGATTTTTAAGTATTTTATGGATTTAAAAATGCAATGTTCAATCCTATCAAATCCGCAATAGAAATAACGAAGCTGAATAACAAGTTTTTAAAAAATGAATGAATTAAAAGTTTTACGTTTTGCTGAAGATGGTATAGCCCTGATTGCAAATAGCAAAAATAATCAGGTTAAACCTCTCTTGGATGATTTTTCTGCGTATGCATATGAATCTGAGTTTGAAAGAATTATGTATTTTTCCGCAACTGATTTATATGCAGAAAAAAAGCTAACGACCTCTAATTTACAATTATTAGTCAACTCATGGCATGGACAGACTTATATAAAGTGCAATATTGGTGCAGATTTATGTGAAAATTTAGTCTCTGATAGTGGCGTTGTACTGATTTTGACTGAGCAAGTGATCAATGATCAAATTTGGTTAGATCATTTATTTGCTGATAATATGGTTGAATTAGATCTAGCTTTAGCAAAAATAGAGCAAGTTGCACAATTAGAAAAAAATACGATTCAGTCTTTCATTTTAAGATTTTTGACGGAGAGTGATAAACAGCAGTTTCTAACAAGCTTAGACTCAAGTGAATAATATTTTACGCTTTAAAACCTTAAATATGTATCTATTTTATTCAAAATGGCATATACATTGCTATATACAAGGAAAGATGATTGCAGGAGAGAAGTCTTCTGACTCGCCGAAGGAGCAACGACCCCGGAAACTCTCAGGCAAAAGGACTGTAATCATTGTAAAACTCTGGAGAGAAGCCATTCTATTGAAAATAAAAAGAAATGGCTCACCGAAGGGGATGGTTTAACCTAAAACATTGATGATGAATGACTTAGGTTTTATCGAAGCTCTCAGGTACACATGACAGATGGGGCATACATTGACAATGTATTTTAGGACGAATGAAACGTCTTGAACATTACATTTCAAAGGAGTGTGCGTATGTGTCATGTCGTCGTTATTGGTTCAGGAATTACAGGTGTAACTTCCGCTTATGAACTTGCTCAATTAGGTTATCAAGTTACTGTTATTGATAAACATTTATTTCCCGCGATGGAAACATCATTTGCCAACGGTGGACAGCTGTCTGCCTGTAATGCAGAAGTTTGGAATCAAAAATCAACTGTACTCAAAGGCATAAAATGGATGGCAAAAAAAGATGCCCCATTATTGCTCAATCCTGCATTTGATTTGCACAAATATGCATGGCTGGTTGAGTTTCTTGGCAACATTAAACATTACGAAGCCAATACGTGCGACACGGTCAAAATGGCACTGTTGGCACGTCAAAGATTATTTAGTATTGCAGAACAAGAAGGTATTGATTTCGACCTAGAAAAGCGTGGAATTTTGCATTTTTACCATTCTGAAGAAGACTATAAGGTAGCAACTGCTGTCAATAATTTACTTTGTAAAGGTGGATTGGAGCGCCATGCAGTGACACCTGAAGAAATAAAATCCATTGAGCCAAGTTTAACTGGTGAATATTATGGTGGTTTCTATTGCCCAGGTGATGCAACAGGTGATATTCACAAATTTACCATGGGGCTTGCGAAGGCTTCGGAAAAGTATGGGGTGAAATACATCTTTGGCATGGAAGTGGTGAATATTGATCACACTTCTACAGGTGTAAATATTCAATATCACAGCAGTGGCGAAAATGTGAATGGTCAAGAAAGCCATGCTAAAGTCATTGAACAAATTAGCGCAGATGCAGTTGTGGTCTGTGGTGGAGTAGGTAGTTACCAGTTAGCCAATCAATTGGGTGATCGCGTTAATGTCTATCCCGTCAAAGGATATTCAATCACAGTGCAACTCAACGATGAGAAAAGTATCAATGGCGCACCGTGGGTCAGCTTGCTTGATGAAAGCGCCAAGATTGTGACTTCACGTTTAGGTGCAAATCGTTTGCGCATCGCAGGTACAGCGGAATTTAATGGTTATAACCGAGATATACGTTCAGATCGCATTCAGCCTCTAACGGATTGGGTGAATAAGAACTTCGATATTTCGACTGAACATTGTGTGCCATGGGCAGGTTTAAGACCGATGATGCCAAATATGATGCCTGTGGTAAAACGTGGAAAACGTGAGCGGGTATTCTATAATACAGGGCACGGACATCTGGGATGGACGCTTTCTGCTGCAACAGCAGTGATGATCAGCCAAGAAATTGCCAGTTCACATCCAATCTAATCGATTGGATTGAAAATATATTTCGGCATGAACATTTGATTCATGCTGAAAATTGATTTTAAAAATCTGTGAATAAATGCATTCAAAAGTTAATAAGTCATCACATTTACAATGCTTAACTTTGGATAATTCACGTTATTTCACAGGCTTTTGTTCAAGCTTTTGTGGCAATTGATGTACTTCACCTACATTTTTATTGATCTCTAATACGTGTTTAGATCGTTGATTGTTTAATAATTTTATTTCAGAATGCACACTGCTTTGTAGGCTGTTACAAACCTTTGGGTTTTGCTCCAGATAAGCTTGGTATTCTTGTGAATATCGTGCAAACCAGTCTTGAAATGCTTTTAAATGGCGCATTTTATCAAAAAGTTGTTCATCGAGAATATCTTGTGGTGTGTAATTATCTTTTTCGGTAAATTTTAATAACTTGAGAAAATATAATGCTTTCTCTGGTTGATCTAATAATGCATAGAGTTGTGCACTTATCGTATTGTTCCGTTGAGTATTTTCATCCTGATGTGAATTGTAAAATGTTAAAATTTTATTCTGGTTTTGTTTTAACCAAGATTTTGCTTGCTGAGGATAATAAGCTTTTAAATACTGATCATAATATTTGACCAATATAAAAAAATTACCAGAATCATAATCCATGTTAGGTTGTTCGAGTAATTCAAATAAAAAAGGCTGTAATGTTTGTATTAATATTTTTTGTTGATCTTTCCTGATCTTTTGTTTATCAAGTGCATTGAGAAGCTCACTCAGTACAGCATAGTAATGCTGTCTATATTGCTGATTTTCTGTATTAATTTCTTGATTTTTTTCAGCATATTGTTTAGATTTTTCTAAAAGTTGGGTGCGTATCTGTTGGTGTTGATCATCATCGAATGGTACGGAGTTGCGCGCATAGAAAATAGAAATATTGTAGAGAAGGTTTTCATCATAGGGGGAGTCTTGTAATAATTTTAAATAAGAATCTTCTGCATTTAAAAAATATTTCTCAGATAAATCTATGCAATGATGGAATACTAAATATTCAGAATAAGCTGCATTTAAGTTGGCAAAATCTAAATAAAGATTATCCCTATTTTCAGGTATTTTCCCTTGCATATTCACTGATTGAGTATTGAGTGAAAGAATATACGGTGTCATGATTTGTAGTTCGGCTAGAATTTTTGCTTCATCTGTTTTTTGAATATGATCAGGATTGGTAAATTGTTGACTAAATTTTGAGAATTTTTGATTTTGTTTATTTTCAGCACTCATTTCAAAAGATGAGCATGCGTAGAACTGTGTGATCAATAGAGTGAGTAAAATCGTCTTTTTCATAGAGCATGTATTTTTATTTTAACTTTGATCATTATTATCCCTTAGGATAAATGTTGAGTGGGTATGATATTTGTTGAGTTAGATATTTATGAGTGAAATAAAAAGAAGTCACGTATGACTTCTCTTATTTAAATTTTGACGATTCAAAAACTTAAAGTTTGGTAAATATTTCTTCTTTGTTTAAACGTGACTTAGGCAATGAAGCATTGAAATCTGCATCACTACGATAACCTAGTGTCATGAGTACAGATGGAATCAAACCTTTCTCGTCTAAACCTAATTCTTCGGTGATAATCGTTTCATCAAAACCACCGATCGGTGTTGCATCAATCCCTTCGATTCCTGCTGCAAGGAGAGCTTGCCCAAGTGCAATGAAAGTTTGGTTTTCTGCCCAACGTTGAATATCACCTTTTTCAGTACGGTAATAATCTACATAACCTGAACGGCTATCTTTTTGACCTTGTTTGGCTTTTTCATCTTTAAAACGACCGCTTAAATCATCTTGACTCAATAGATTCGCTAAATGCTGCTCTGTAATATCAGCTTTGGTACAAAAGAGAATCGTATGTGATGAGTCTAAAACTTTAGGTGCGTTATAAGCATATTTTCCAACTAGTGCTGTGGCAATGCGTTGTTTCGCCGCATCATTATCTGCAATGAAAAAGTGCCACGGTTGGATGTTGATCGAAGATGGCGTCAAACGTAGGATTTCTAGTAACTGTTCGAATTTTTCTTGCGGAATTTTCTTAGTTGCATCATAAGCTTTGGTCGTGTAGCGAGTTTTAGATACAGTTAATAAATCCATGAGCTGTCTCATATATCGTAAATTTTCGATATTATAGACATATTTCAGATAATTTGAATCTTTTGAAACGTAAATAAGCGTGAATTTTCACGGTTCAAACGCAATAAATTGTGGAACAACTCGCTCGACAAGCCATACACCATTTTCAGCCTGATAAAATTTAATCCCACGATGATACATTTCTAAGGCATTGATACTCAGAATACGTGGTTTACCATAACGCTGACCAACTGCTATAGCTGTTTCGATATTTTCTGATAAATGTACATATTGACGTTCCTTTGGAACTAATCCATGTTGTTTGATCGAGTCAATAAACCGTTCGGCAGTACCATGAAAAAGTATTTCTGGTGGCATCTTTTCGGTAAACGTTCGATCTACAGTAGATGTGGAGTGACCTTGTACAGCACGAATTTTTAAACCATCACTGCTGATTTGAAAACGTTTTTTATCACTATTTTCAACAATTGAATTTAGCGTAGCTCTATCGATTCTGAAATTATTGACAGGTTCAGCGTTGTCTATAAGTTCTTCAATATTTGCCCAACCTTGCTGATCCAATTTTAATTGAATTGATTCAGGTTGATGTCTGAGGATAAAACTCAAATATTTACTTATTTCTTTATCATTCATAATTAAAAGCGATTCTTTATATATTCTAATTTATTGTCCATTTGATGAAATCGTATTGCCCATCATCATCCACCTCTAAAATCATCGCTTCAGATGTTTTTTCACGCCAATCGCCTAAAACAATCCTCGTTTTACCATGTACATCATGGATTTCAGGGCGGTGGGTATGTCCATGAATCAATACATCAACCTCAGCTAAGGCAGTTTCAACAGCCTGTGCATTTACATCCATAATGGTATAGCTTTTAGTTTGATTGGATTCACGGCTTTTTTTGCGAAAACCATTGGCAAGTTTTTGTCTAAAACTCAAAGGTGTACTTTTTAATAAGCCTAAAATAATCGGATTACGAATAATTTTACGGAAACGTTGATAAGAAACATCATCAGTACACAGGGCATCGCCATGTTCGATTCTAAATTTTTTATTTCCAATATTTAGGGTATAAATCTCGGGTAGGAGTTTGCCATTGAATTGATTGAGAAATTTCTGACCTAGAGCAAAGTCGCGATTACCCACTAAAAAGAAAACTTGATTGCCTGATGATGTGAACTGTTTTAAAGCAGTGACAATTTCATCTAACCACGGGGCAGTGTAGTCATCGCCAATCCAAGCGTTAAACCAATCGCCTAAAATATAGAGTTGGGTTGGTTGTGTGGCATTATTATTTTGATATTGTTCCAATAAAGCTAAAAACCCCCGAACGAGTCGAGGGTGATCTGGTGACAAATGTAAATCAGCGATAAACAGATGGGTCACTATTTTATTTTACCTATTTTAGAATCCCCCTTGCGGAGCAATGCTCCTCACCCACCTTTATTAAAGAGGGACTTTCCACCCATTTATATTTGGGCTTTTACTCCCTCCTTTATTAAAGGAGGGTTGGGGAGGATTTAAAAATTACTCAGCAATAATTTTTGCAGATTCAATGACAACATTTTCTAAAGGAACGTCAGCGTGATAACCACGGTTACCAGTACGGACACCTTTGATCGCTTCAACAACGTCTAAGCCTTCAGTTACTTTACCAAATACTGCATAGCCCCAACCTTGTGCTGTTTTACCAGTGTGGTTAAGGAAAGAGTTGTTTTTCACGTTAATGAAGAATTGAGCAGAAGCAGAGTGGGGAGCTTGAGTACGCGCCATTGCAATCGTACCTTCATCATTGCTTAAGCCGTTGTCAGCTTCGTTTTCAATAGAGTCACGGGTAGCTTTTTCTTTGAAATTTTCATCCATGCCACCGCCTTGAATCATGAAACCGTCAATCACACGGTGGAAGATTACGCCATCATAAAAACCATCACGAACGTATTCTAAAAAGTTAGCAACAGTTTTAGGTGCTTTTTCAGAGTTAAGTTCAAGAACAATGCGTCCTTTGTTGGTGTTTAATTCGACTTGAGGAAAACTCATTCTATAATCTCCTAATCATGACAAAAATGTCATGGGTTTTTGGTTGAGAGAAGCATAAGCAAACTGTAAACTACATAGCAAGCAAAAACGTGATTTTCTTTGTTAATATTTTCGAAAATTCGTTTTTATTGATCCTATTTTAACTTTTAGAAGTGATTTATCAACTATGAAGCCAAATGATGTTGTTTCAGAACTGCCGAAAACCCCGACAACCAATACTGCATCTGTCGATAATGCGCAGCAAGAACAACAGGCAGGTTTGGACTTTGTACGCCAAGTGATTACTGATGATTTGGCAGCAGGTCGCACTCAACAAGTTGTGACACGTTTCCCACCTGAACCAAACGGTTATTTACATATTGGTCATGTCAAAGCGATTTGTTTGAACTTTGGCATCGCAGAAGAATACCAAGGTTTATGTAACCTACGTTTTGACGATACCAATCCAGATGCTGAAGAACAAGAATATGTCGATGGTATTGCCAATGATGTGAAGTGGCTTGGTTTTGAATGGAACGGTGAGCCTCGTTATGCTTCTAGCTATTTTGACCAATTACACGCTTGGGCGATTCAATTGATCAAACAAGGTGATGCTTATGTTGATTTGCAAAGCCCTGAAGAAATCCGTTTGAATCGTGGTAATTTTGTCGATTTAGGTAAAAATTCTCCATACCGTGATACTTCGGTCGAAGAAAACCTTGCACGTTTTGAACAAATGAACAATGGTGAGTTTGGCGAAGGCAAAGCGGTATTACGTGCCAAAATTGATATGGCGTCACCAAACGTTCACATGCGTGATCCGATTTTGTACCGTGTACTCCATTCTGAACATCACCAAACAGGTGATAAATGGAAAATGTACCCGATGTACGACTATGCGCATCCATTATCTGATGCGATTGAAGGTATTACCCATTCATTATGTACATTGGAATTCCAAGATCACCGTCCGTTCTATGATTGGGTGGTTGAAAAAGTTAAATCGCCATCTGTACCACATCAGTACGAATCTAGCCGTTTAAACATTGACTATACCATTACTTCTAAACGTAAATTGCGTAAATTGGTTGAAGGCAATCATGTAAGTGGTTGGGACGATCCACGTATGCCTACAGTGGTCGGTATGCGTCGTCGTGGTTTCACACCTGAAGGTTTACGTGATTTCTGTAAACGTGTTGGTGTGTCTAAAACGGATGGTATTGTTGATGTGGCAATGCTTGAGTTCTGTATTCGCCAATCTTTGGAAAATACCGCAGCGCGTGGTATGGCTGTATTGAATCCACTCAAAGTGACTTTAACGAATCTGCCTGAAGATATGGATTTGAGCCATGCACGTCATCCAAACGTGGATATGGGCGATCGTATCATTCCTTTAACATCAGAAATTTATATTGACCGTAAAGACTTTGAAGAAGTACCACCAAAAGGCTTTAAGCGTTTGATCCCTGAAGGCGAAGTACGTTTACGTCATGCTTATGTCATCAAGTGTGATGAAGTGATTAAAGATGCAAATGGCGAAGTAGTTGAACTGAAATGTTCGATTGATCCTGAAACTTTAGGTAAAAATCCTGAAGGACGTAAGGTGAAAGGTGTTGTGCATTGGGTATCTGCGACTAAAGGTATTCCTGCGGAAGTACGTGTTTATGATCGTTTATTCACAGAGGCTGCACCTGATGCCGATGACGATTTCTTGAAATGTTTAAATCCTGATTCGTTACAAGTTTTGCAAGCGGTGATTGAACCTGCATTGGCGCAAGCAAAACCTGAAGATCGCTTCCAGTTTGAACGTGAAGGATATTTTGTTGCAGATCAGCACGATCATACAAGCGATAAACCTGTGTTTAACCGTATCTTAGATTTGAAAGACAGTTTTAAACCGAATAAGTAATTTTAAATTTAAGTATTAAACCCAGCTTCGGCTGGGTTTATTTTTTGATAAAAATATTGAAATGAAGTCATGAAAAGATATACATTGTTTGTGTATAAAAATTAAACAGGTTTGTGTCATGGCGATACAATTTGATTTTGTCACTGTTCATAAAAAGCCGAATATTCATTTTGATGGTCGATCTATCAGTTATCTGATTGAATGTCAAGATGGTTCGAAGAAAACTTTAGGTGTGTTGCTTCCTACAGAAAAGCCCTTAACTTTTGAAACACATGTCCCTGAGAGAATAGAAATTATTTCAGGAAAATGTCTGATCAAAATTGGGGATGGGGAGTTTAAATCTTTTTCTGCAGGTGAATATTTTAAAGTTCCTGAAAATAGTCGCTTTAGTATGCAGTCAAGTGAAGTTGTAGACTATGTTTGTCATTTAGAATAATGCATTTTTTATTTTAAGGTTTGAAAATAAAAATAATATATTGTCAGCTTGATTATTTTTTATTGAAAATAATTTTGTAAATACTCAATAAAAACGCTTACTTTTTGTGGAACAAGCTTACGATCTGGAATAATTGCATAAATCTGTGTAGGTTCAACTGTATAGTCGGGCAGTACTTGGACTAATTTTCCAGATGCTAAATCTTCCTGTACATGCCAAAGCGAATGATTGGAAATACCAATGCCTGCCAAAGAAGCTTGGCGAATGCCATCACCTGAGTTGGAAATAAATTGTCCTGATACCTTGACCGAATAGGCATTATTTTCATTATCAAACAATTGCCATGTATGGCTTAAACCTTGTTGATGGTTTTGCACAATACATTGATGCTGTAATAAGTCATTAGGCGTTTTAGGTATACCATGATGTGCTAAATATTCAGGTGCTGCGCAAAGTAAGCGTGGATTATCCATCAGTGGTTTGGCGATCAGACTTGAATCCTGTAATTTTCCGATACGAATGGCGACATCAAAGCCATGTTCAATGAGATCAACATTTTGATCATTTAAATCTAAAATTATATTGAGTTTTGGGTGGTGTAAGAGAAACTGAGCAATCACAGCTGTAAGTATTTTTGCACCGAATGTTGCTGAAGCTGTCAACTTGAGCGTTCCTGTTAATTCCTGATTTTGTTCCAATAAATTATCTTTGAGTGTTTGAAATTCTTGAATGAGTGGATAACCTTGTCTGAGTAAAATTTTTCCTTCATCCGTTAGCGTTAAACGACGAGTGGTTCTGTAAAATAGCCTAAGCATTAAATGCTGTTCAAGTCTTTGAATTCGTTGACTCGCCACTGAAACTGAAATATCGGCTTCTTTGGCAGCCTGACTAATTGAACCGAGTTCTGCAACACGGACAAAAAAGTGAAAATCATCAGTATTCATAATCAGTGCGCCTTATCTCAATATTTTTTAAACGATTTTCCAAAAACACAAAACATAAAATACAATAACAATTATCAAGAAAATCAGAAAAATGATTGTTGATTATTCGTATTTATTTGAATATTTACGATGATTATTCTGTGATGAATCAATCATAGACGGTAGATTCACATGGAATATAACTTTCTAGGCAGTTCAGGATTACAAGTTTCAGAACTTGGTTTTGGCGCAGGAATATTGGGAGGTAAGGGACCATTATTTTCAGCATGGGGGCAGGCAGATCAGGCTGAAGCCAATCAAATGATTCAGCAATGTTTAGACGCAGGTATTAACTATTTTGATACAGCGGATGTTTACTCAGATGGTGAATCTGAACGGATGCTTGGCAAAGCACTAACCAATCAACGTCAACAGGTCATCATCTCAACTAAAGTTGGCATACGAAGCAATGAACAAATCAATCATGTCGGCTATTCACGTCATTATCTGATCCACGCTGTAGAGCAGTCTCTAAAGCGTCTAAATACCGACTATATAGATGTATTACAACTTCATCAATTTGACAGTTTTACCCCACTCGAACAACTGATGTCATCTCTAGATCAACTGGTTAAAAGTGGCAAGGTTCGTTATATCGGTGCATCCAATTTTGCAGGATGGCAGCTAATGAAAGCCCAAGCAATTGCGGATCGTTATGGTTATGAAAAATTCAGCGCACATCAGATTTATTATTCACTAATTGGACGTGATTATGAATGGGAACTGATGTCTTTAAACCACGATCAAAAAATTGGCGCTGTGGTCTGGAGTCCACTAGGCTGGGGCAGACTGACGGGTAAATTTGATCGAAATCATCCATTACCTGAACATAGTCGTTTACATGAAACAGCGCAATTCGCACCACCAGTCAATGAAGAATATCTGTATCAGGTTTTAGATGTGCTTCAGGATATTTCACTTGCAACGGGTTATTCTATTCCACAAATTTCACTTAATTGGATATTGCAACGACCAACAGTTTCAACAGTCTTGATCGGCGCTAGAAATTCGCAACAATTGTCTGCAAATCTTGAAGCGAATCAATTTAAATTGAATGAGGATCAAATCCAACGATTGGATACTGTAAGTGCGATTTATCCGCCTTATCCCTATTATCCTTATTGGAATGGACAATTTTCAGAACGATACCATGCACTGGTTAAATCCAATTTTATAGCATAGTAAACAAACTGATCGAAAAATGATTAACAAAATAAAAATACCGCATCTATAAATGATGTGGTATCACATTGTTTATACATTCAATTTGGAGCAACACAATGAACCCAACCATTGAAACCCAAATGCTGATCTGTAAACCGATCAATGATGTTTTTAATGCTTTTATCAACCCTGAAATCACCACGCAATTTTGGTTTAGTCATTCAACTGGAAAATTAGAACAGGGCAAAACTGTAGAATGGCGTTGGGCTAAATATGAAGTGACCGCACAAGTTAAAGTGTTAAATATCACTGAAAATAGACTGATTCAAGTGATTTGGGGAGATCCAAAATCGACAGTAGATTTTATTTTTGAACAGGTCAATGCAGAGCAAACCTACTTAAAAATCAGAAATTACGATATTCCATTACAAGGGGCGGAATTGATCGCTTTTATAGTCGATGCGACAGGTGGATTCACAACAGTCATTGATAATTTAAAAGCTTATTTGGAACACGGTATAAAATTAAATTTAATTGAAGACAAATTTCCACCATTTAACCGTTAAGTTTTTGTAAAAAAAATGTTAATTTATTTTTATTAAATTATTGTAATTTAATTAATTATTGACATTTATCGGAATGCTATTCATATTGAGGTTGAGCGTTATGCTCACCTTGAAAAAAACGTGATATTTCTCGTTCCCTGCTTCGGTAGGGTTTTTTTTGCCTAGTTGTTTTATTTTTTAGATTGTTGTTCTTTAATCGATAAATAAGTTGGAAGTTTAAGTTTAGATTGGGCTCTCAGTTTCATTTTTATATATAAAACTAAAGCAAAACATGTGGTTGCAATCGTTAAAAATAAACCATTCATATAGGTCATAATAGAGCTGATATAACCAATCGTGGTTAAACGGTTCATCATTTTGACTACTTGAGGACTACTTTCAATTCCTGTGATTGCCCAACTACAGAGGTGTTCACAATTATTAATAATTAAATGGTAATTATTTTCATGCATGCGTGAACGCATACGGCGTACCACATGGCGACCTTTAAATTTGGGCTGTTCATATTGACGAATATGGATGGTTTTACCATGAGCAAACTTTTCTAGTGTGGTGATTTCAATCGGGCGTTTTTTGAAAAGGTGTGCAAAACCAGAATAATGAATGACGCGTCCCTTACCTGCGTAAATCCCATGATGGCTATAGCCAAAATGCTTTACGATAA
The DNA here is from genome assembly GCF_004209125.1 of Acinetobacter sp. WCHAc060033. Classification (NCBI taxonomy): domain Bacteria; kingdom Pseudomonadati; phylum Pseudomonadota; class Gammaproteobacteria; order Moraxellales; family Moraxellaceae; genus Acinetobacter; species Acinetobacter sp. WCHAc060033. Next base: position 77,888 of record NZ_SGSW01000003.1, read on the forward strand.
GATGCGAACCTAGAGCATACTTTGTTGTTACTGATTTAATCTGCATATTCCACTCAGTTCAAATAAAGTGTACACATGTATTTAATTGAAAGGACAGAGCCATTATAGCGATGTCATGTGAATATAGAAGCCTTGAAATTGATAATTAAGTAAAAATTTGCATCTAAAATGATAAATAATATTCATTTATCGCAGCTATACAGCTTAGAATAGGAGCGATTTCTATAGAATTTGTGTACATGATATGAAGCTAAAAGTGTCTTTACCGTTGCTATTATCGTGGTTTGGTATGAGTGGAATGCCATCACAAACGCTAGCAAATACCGAATATTTTGAAATTAAGCATAACAATCAAGTTATTGCAGATGTTGTCAAAATCGATGAATTTCATAAACTAAAACTAGCCTTAAATGATGCACAAAATAAGCCTTTTAAACGCTTTTCAGCAATTCTGAAAAAGCATAAAGATTGTCGACTCAGTTTTGCAATGAATGCAGGGATGTATCACGCAACGTTTGAACCCGTGGGCTTATATGTCGAACAGTCAAAACAGATTTATCCCTTGAATCTTCAAAAAAATCAATTTGGTAATTTCTTTATGCAACCCAATGGCGTGCTGGCTTGGAATAAAAATAAAGCAGTCATTCAAACCACGCAACAATTTAAAAATACAGATTTCCAATCCACCTATGCCACGCAGTCAGGTCCGATGTTGGTGATAAATGGAAGCATCAATCCGATTTTTGTGAAAAATTCAGAATCATTGAAAATCCGTAACGGTGTTGGAATTAAAAACAATCAGTTGTATTTTGTGATTAGTCGTGGACGAATCAGTTTTTATGATTTTGCTGATATTTTCAAAACACAATTAAAAATCAACCAAGCCTTATATTTAGATGGTTCAATTTCCAGTGCATATATTCCGCAAGCAAAACGCAATGATCAAATTTATGAGTTAGGACCGATGTTTATTTATGATGAATCAAAACAATGTGATTGATGAGCTTAGGTATTATTATTTTTAGGAATCTAAAAAGAGCAATATTTATGCTAATTTTTTTAACATGCGTACTGCTCTTAGGTGACTATAAGAAATTATTGTTTAACCATTCCAAGAATTGACGATTGTGCTTTACATGCTTGAATCGCTTCATCTTTAGATAACTTTTTAATTTCTTCTTCAAACGCTTTCTTTTGTTCTTTTAACGATTCTTCAGGCATGCCACTTTGCTTGCCAAGTTCCTCCATGTGTTTCCAAGATTCTTCACACTCTTTAGGTAAGCCACCGCAAGCAGTTAAAATTGTACCCAATGCCAAAACTGGAATTAAACGTAAGAGTTTCATATCGATATACCTTTAAATTTTTAGAGATTTTAAGTTAGACGCTAACTTGTTTTTTAATTTCCGTTATTTGATGTATAACATGTACAAATGACTGAAAAATGAATTTATATTTGAAAATAAAAAAGACTTCTTTCGTTAAGTGTTACAAGTGAAAGAAGTCTACGCTAAAACCTTAATTTAACCAAATCCAATAGAATGGATTAAAAACGATAACCCATTTTTAGACCATATCCAATCGCTGTATTGTCCTTATAGTCTCCTTGTTGGGCGATTTCAGAAATACCAGGAACAGGGAGGTAGTATGTACCATCTTGTGCTGTTGCATCACCAATCCAAAGATATTTCACACCACCTGCAATGAAATAGTTTGGTGCAGGATTATATTGCACACCTAAGCCTAAGCCCCAGCCACCCTTAGTTGGGTTGAGTACAGAGGCAGGATTGCCTGTACCAGAGTCCCAAGACACATCCGCAGAAGCTGCCCATTTTTCTGTAAATTGATGACCTAAACCCAGTGTGACGCTGTATTGATCTTTATGATAATCATCAAGATTGAAACCACCTGAATACAATCCTTGGCTAAGTTCACCTGTCGCCATTTCAGTCAAAGCCCCAAACTGTGTCGGTCTTAACTCAAACTGTTTCCAATTGACCCATCGTGCATTTAAATAAGCCAAAGTATCTTTATAAACCCCAGTTTGAAAATCTAAATTGACCGATTGAGGTGTGGTAATTTCAGTTTTTGTATCAGCAGTGAGGACTAGAGGCTCGCCAAAAATAGTTTCAGTTGCTTGTAACTTGTGTTTAATTTCAGAGCGATACGTCACGGCAGCTTTTAGTGCAATTTCTGGAATTTGGAATGCTGCACCTGCAAGCCAACCAACTGCATTATCTTGTTTAAAATCGGCATCATACCCATTGAAGATACTCATGGAATTACCACGAAGTTTTACATTACCTTTTACAGTTTGATAAACACCTCCTGCATAGAGGTTGAAATGTGGGTCAGGTTGGAAGCCAAAGAGCATACTAATATTTTGGGTATCGACATTGGCCTCAGTGCCAGTTTGACTGATCTTGTTGTCTGAAAATGTATTATTGTCACGTAAAGGGTATTTGACAGCTGCACCGAAGGGTTGGTCATAGATCAAACCAAAAGACACCATCGGCGCGATTTGGAGTTTGAGGGCAACATTATAATATTGAAAAGATTCTGCCATATCTCCAGTGCTGAGATCGGTACTTCCTACATTGACAAGATCTGGACGATCTCGAACTTTACCCGATACATCAGGATCGACCACAGCGATACTGGCTTCAACGTAATTTTTATCTTCAAGAAAGGCTAAAATCGACTGTCCAGACTGATCCATTGCAGCTGAGTGGCTATATGTCGTCGCTAAAATCGGCAACATACTTAAAATAAGTGGTTTTATTTTCATTCTATTCTTCCTTGAATATTATCGTTATTACCGTATAGAAACTTTATAAATAATCTAACCCAAAAGGCTAATTTATAAAGCTTTTATACGATTCTTTGATCAACTTAGTGAATCATTTTTAAGCAAGTGAATAAAGGGGAGATTTGACCAATATAAGGGGGGATTTTCGGACAATCTCTTTACAAATTATGCATAAAATCAATCTATTTGAGAGTGTTCTCTCACGATTGTGCTTATTCAATAAACACTCTGATTCATTGCAAAAAGGTTTACTGCCCAAAGGATAGCTAATTGAGTCGAAACTCATTAGTATTTAGTCTGAATTACCACATCGAAAAATTAGGGTAAAATTTACTTTAAGTTTTTTAATCTTTTATTTTTAAATGGAATTTTTATAAAGTCATGAGTTATAAACGATCCTCTGTGATGGAAGAAAAGATGCAACAAAACCGTGAGATGATTTTATTGTCTGCTCGGGAATTGGTTGCACAAGGAGGATTTAAAGATGCGCAAATTCAAGCGATTGCAGATCGGGCAGGGGTGTCGAGTGGTTTGGTTTATCGCTATTTTGAAAATAAAAATCAGGTTTTAATTGAAGTTTTAAATGCCGCAATTCATATCGAAGTCAATATTCTCAATGATATTGCGCATACCGAACAGACTGCTGTGGAAAAGTTACATCGTGCAGTGACGACCTTTGTGAAACGTGCGATGAATAGTCCGCGTTTATCTTATTCTTTATTATTTGAACCTGTCGATCCACAATTTGAATTGGAACGTTTTCAAAGTAAGCAATTGATTAAAGAAAGTATTCTTAAAATACTAACCGAAGGTCGCCATTCTGGTGAATTTATTTTTGAAGATCTAAATACCACAGCACTATGTATTGTGGGGGCGATGACGTTCGTGGTGATTGAGCCTTTGAGTATTGCCAAAACCAACCGTTTTGACAAAACCTATAAAGAATATTTTGTGAAGCAAATTGCTGATTTTTGCTTACAGGCGGTTAAAGTGAAGCAAGTTCAAGATGTTGAATCATCGAAGTAGCCGTATTAAAAATCTCTAAATTCAACATTCTTAAAGGATGGAAAGATGGCAAAGGATTTTAACAACCCTATTGTAGTCGATGGCTATGATGAGCATATCCGTAAATTGATTCCAAGTTATGAAATGATTCATTTGCAAGTGCATGCTTTATTGAAAACCTATGCGCCGTCGAATGCTAAAATTTTAGTGGTTGGTTGTGGTACAGGTTATGAGTTGAAATATTTAGCTGAACAATTTCCAAATTGGACATTTACGGCGATTGATCCTGCACCGAATATGATTGAAAAAGCGCAGCAATATATTGCGGATTCAGGGCTTTTAAATCAGGTTCAATTTTTACAGGGTGATACTTCTATTTTATCCAGCTTGAGTGAAACTTTTGATGTTGCATTGGCAATTTTGGTTTCGCATTTTGTACCGACACAACAAAAAGGACATTTTTTTAAAGATATTGGAAATAGCCTAAGCAAATTTGGATTGTGTTTAAGTTATGAACTCACTCAAATCTCAAATCCTCAACAATTAGAAACCTTGAAAATACTTGCTTTAAAAACAGGCTTGTCTGAGAAGCAGGCTGAGGTTATGGCAAATCGTATTGATCAAGACTTTGCATTGATCAGTGTAGATGAAATGAAGCATTTATATCAGCAAGCAGGGTTTTCTACTATAGAAACCTTTGCACAGGTATTGAATTATTATGGTTTTATTGGATTAAAGAGCTAAAAAAATCCCTTCAACTTGATGCATAATTTTCATGATGCAAAAGTAAGTGAAGGGATTGTTTATTCTAAATTCAATTTTAAAAGCTTATTTCTCTTTATCTTCTTTCTCAGCGTCTTTTACTACGACATTGACATCATATAAATGTGCAAAAGCAGAAAGTAAGCGAACTTTTGGATCAGCATCCGAGATTTGAATATTATCTTCGTCATTGATTTGAATTAATTTTTCAGTCACAAAATATTGTAAAAGCTGTTCAATTTCAGTTTGAACCTCTGATTCATCCCATTTTAAGAAAAAGGCTTTCTGAATTTCAGGATAAAGTGCAATCACTTGGCTCAATAAATCAGCTTTAGCAATGACAAAAACTTGTTGCTCCGTTTGCATTTTCAATACTTTGGCAATTAACGCAGGCAAAATAAAAGTATGCAAAATGTTGTTGCTAAAGTACTTCAGTAAACCGACTTGGGTATCACTGACTTTAACCCAGCGTTCATTATCATGCTCAATCAATTCAACTTGCTTAAGCTTCATTGCATATTGAATGATTTCTTGATTTGAAAGCTCCGTCATTTTCATACGTTCATCATAACAATATTGTTTGAGCAAGTTTCTTAATTGCTCTAAACGTTGGATGACTTCACGTTCAGCCAATGCATGTGTCGGTGCATTTAATAAAACAAGAGAAATCAAGCTGATTGGATTAATCACGACCGCTTTGTTGATATTTTCTAAAATTTCGATCGCAACATCATTCACGGTCGCTTTGACAGAAGCGGGCATTTCTTCATGGAGTGCAACATGTTCAGGCGCATTGTGTTTTTTGAGTAAGTCATCAAGGAACACTGGCTCACCTAAATTTACATGAACGACACCAAAGACTTTTTCAATTTTTTGAATAGATTTTAACAATCCAAATAGAGATTCGGCTTGTTTCTTTTGTCCGCCTAACTCTTTGATATAAGAGCTACCTTCCATCAATTTTTCATAACCAAAATAGGTTGGAATGAACGCAATTGGCTTACTATTACCACGTAAATAGCTCTGAATGGTCATAGCGAGCATGCCTTTTTTCGGTGCAAGCAATAAACCTGTACGTGAGCGACCACCCTCGATGAAATATTCCATCGGTGTATTACGATTCAGCATACTGTAGATATATTCTTTAAAGACAGCAGTATAAAGTGCATTACCGTTAAAACTACGACGAATGAAGTATGCACCTGCGCCACGCATCAATTGTCCAACCACAGGCATATTTAAGTTAATACCCGCAGCAATATGCGGAATCATCAAACCACGGTTGTAAATGACGTAAGACAATAATAAATAGTCGATGTGGCTACGATGGCATGGCGTGTAGACAATTTCATAATCTTTCGCGAGTTCACGGACTGTATCGAAATTATGCACTTCGATCCCGTCATAAAGCTGTGTCCAAAGTTTGGTCAGGGCAATCTCAGCAAAGCGCAAAGTTGAATATGAAAAATCCGAAACAATTTCATCTAAATATTTATGTGCTAAATTTTCAGCTTCATTGACACTGATTTTTTTATGAATGCTCTCATTGAGAATCGCTTCTTTGACAGCTTCCGACATCATTAATTTTTTAATGACATTACGACGGTCAGAAATATCAGGACCTAAAATTGCTTCTTTATAGCCATTAAACTGTTTGTTGAGTTCAGTCACCACATAATGTGCAGGTGAGAAGTTCGGTGTAAGCTCAATGGCTGAATCAATTAGTGAACGTAACGAAATTGCTTGATGGAATTCGATATAGTTATCACGTCCATAGAGCGTGATATTGAGCGCTTGTTTAATCCCCGTCGGTTTTGTCCAAGCATCTGCCATTAAGGCTTTATACCAACTGTCTTCATTTTCAGGCGCACGTCCCCAAAGGATCGTAGTGGGTACTAAAAGCACATCTTGTTCAGGATGTTTTAATAAGTATTCAACCAGACGAATAATTTTGTCTGGATAATAAGCCGAAGCATTGCTTTTACTTGGTTCTAAAATAATAAAAGAATCATCTTCTTGATAATCATCAGATAAAAACAGTGGTGCAAAAGCTGGGCTTAAATTTCTTTTTTCTGTTTCATTGTCAATTAAGACTTTATTCGAGGTTGAATCATCTTGAATCACATAGCAAATCGGTGAACTAGGTGTATTCGGATCATGTATAGTATTTTCAAGTTTTTCTGTATCACCTAAAACTTGTGGGCTTACGATTTTATCTAATATTTTTTTTGTAAATTGTCGGTAAAATTTTTGATAAGCATTGCTTGCCATAATATTCTCTAGGTTAGCGTCATAGCGTTATTATGCTTGAAATAATATACAAATATACACTTTGATTTGATGACAATTCAGTCAAACAATTTGCTTAAAAACTAAACTTATGATTTATATGAATAATCTATTTCGATATAGATATAATTAAATTCAGTAACCGAATATCAAAGTTTCATAAAAAAGCATTATGATAGAGTGATATAACACATTTAGATTCAAGGAAAGACCATGTCTACAGATCCAAATTTCCCAGCAACTGAAAATTTAGGTATTGCTGTATATAGCAACAACGCTGAAGCGATTGGTAATACGCCTTTGGTACGTATTAACCGTCTGATTTCGGGTGGTGCTACTGTACTTGCTAAAGTGGAAAGCCGTAACCCTGCGTTTTCTGTAAAAGATCGTATCGGTGCTGCTTTGATTGCCGATGCTGAAGCAAAAGGTCTTTTGAAAAAAGGCATGCACATCGTTGAGCCTACAAGCGGAAATACCGGTATTGCTTTAGCATTTGTTGCTGCGGCGAAAGGTTATGATATTACTTTAACCATGCCTGCAAGTATGAGTATCGAACGCCGTAAAGTATTAAAAGCTTTGGGTGCAAATTTGATTCTGACTGAACCTGCAAAAGGAATGAAAGGTGCGGTTGATGAAGCTGTGCGTTTAGCGACTGAACAGCCTGAAACGTATTACTTACCACAACAGTTTGAAAACCCAGCGAATCCTAAGATTCATGAAACTACGACTGGTCCTGAAATTTGGGCGGCTACAGGCGGTAAAGTTGATATTCTCGTTGCTGGTGTAGGTACAGGCGGTACGATTTCTGGTATTTCTAGTTATTTTGAAAATGTAAAAAAACAGTCGATTCATTCTGTTGCTGTTGAGCCTGCTGATTCACCAATCATTGGTCAAACTAAACGTGGCGAAACTTTGACACCAGGACCTCATAAGATTCAGGGGATTGGTGCAAACTTCATTCCTAAAAACTTAGATTTAAGTTTGGTGGATGAAGTAATCGCAATTGAAAACCAAGAAGCGATTGATTTTGCACGTCAAAGTGCAACTCAAGAGGGTGTTTTTGTGGGTATTTCTAGTGGTGCGGCTTTAGCTGCTGCTGCAAAACTTGCGGCTCGCCCTGAAAATGCAGGAAAAACCATTGTGGTGATTCTTCCTGATGCGGGTGAGCGTTATTTATCTTCTGTGTTATTTGAAGATATTTCAGCGGATTGATTTGTATTTGGTGTTAGAAGAAGCCTCAGTTTGAGGCTTTTTTCTTCAGCCAAAAAAATTCTCTTGTAGTTTTATATAATGATAAATTAATAAACAATATGCCTAACTGAACTTAAGTTAAATATCATGTAAAAGTAAATTATTGATAATGACCATAGAGTGAAAAATGAATATAAATAATGAAATAAAAACAATAACTTCTCATTATTGTGGGGGTGGCTGAAGTTGAGCCAGTATTAATTCCATATTATGATTTCAATGGTGTTTTATCACAAGAACAAATTTGGGCTGAAATGATAGCGCAAGATAAGTACTTGATAAAAAGCATACCTGTATATGCCACTAATATAGCCTTTAGTGATTTACTTCAAGTTGAAAGGTTATCAGATGGTTTATTGTATTTCGATGACTTGTTAAAAACTTCAGAGAACTCAACAATTAGAATTGTTTTTTTTAATTTTGTTGAAGAAAATGTGAATAGAATATTAAATGAAATCCAAGAATTAGGTTGTGAATGGGTTGGGTTTGAAGGTGGGAGCTATTATTCAATTAATGTCGATAAAAATATCCAATATTCAAAGATTAAGAGCTATCTAGATCAAAATAGCCAAATTATTGATTATGCGGAAAGTTGTATATCAGACAAGCATATAAAAGATTTAACACCACCAATTTCGTAAAAAAATTAAAGGTTAGTTTTCTTCTATGGAAGCAGAAGCCCTAACTTCCTTAAAACCCCACACAACTGAATCATAGGCATACCCATTAGTGTGGTTTGATCCTGCCCAATCATTTGTTCAAATAATGAAATTCCCAAACTTTCACATTTAAAACTACCCGCACAATGCAAAGGCTGATCAACTTCGATATAACGCTGAATTTCTTCAAGTGTTAATTCACGGAATTTCACATGATAATGCTCAACCAAGGTGTGTTCAAAACCAGAAGCTAGATGTTGCACACTGAGTGCAGTACTAAAATAAACATTCTGACCTGAATTGGCTTGTAGCTGTTGAATGGCTTTTTCTACCGTTAAAGGTTTTCCAATAAAATCTTGTGGAGAATGTTCACGCCAAGCGACTTGATCTGAACCAATCACAATGGCATTTGGATGGTCTTTTGCTATGACTTGCGCTTTCTCAAAAGCCAAACGCTTTGCCAAATCATCTGCATGAGTTTCACCACGTGGAGATTCATCAATATCAGGTGAAATACAAAGATAAGTCAAACCTAGACGATTCATTAAATCTTTACGAGTTTGGCTTGATGAAGCCAAAATGATTTCAGTAGGCTTATTTTCAGAATGACTCATTAAACAGCATATTCCATTAACAAATCTAAAGGAACGTAAGACAGAACTGCTTGATGACACGCCTGTAATTTTACACGTGGCGCCATATCATGCTGATAAGCTTCAACCCAACGGGTCACGCATAGACACCAAAAGTCGCCTGGTTGTAAGCCTGGAAAGCCATGTTCTGGTAAGGGTGTAATTAAATCATTACCCATTCTTTGGGAAAAACTCAAAAATTCAGAAGTTAATTCGACACAAACCGTATGTTGTCCGATGTCAGAAGGTGCTGTATGACAAAATCCGTTACGAAAATAACCCGTAATCGGTGAGAAGCAACAACTTGCTAAAGGCTCACCTAAGACATTTAAACCATTGATTTTAGGATTGGGATGAATAGACATAAGCATTCAAAATTAAAAAGTTTGACCTATAATAATCAAAACAGAACTTTTCTACAGCTTTTCTACGAAAGTATCTAACCTTTTTTTGTGTAATCATTTAGAATCTACGCGATTTTCAATATCTAATAAAAGAGAGCTATACATGAATTTTCAGCGTATGACTGACCTCGATTTAACAGGCAAGCGTGTTCTTATCCGTGAAGATTTAAACGTACCTGTTAAAAATGGTGTGATTACAAGCGATGCACGTTTACGTGCGGCTTTACCGACAATCAAATTGGCACTTGAAAAAGGTGCTGCGGTAATGGTGTATTCACACTTAGGTCGTCCTGTTGAAGGTGAACCAAAAGCTGAACAATCTCTTGCACCTGTAGCGGCTTATTTAACTGAAGCTTTGGGACAAGAAGTAAAATTATTTACAGATTACTTAGATGGCGTTGAAGTTGCAGCGGGTCAAGTGGTTTTACTTGAAAACTGTCGTTTCAATACAGGCGAAAAGAAAAATAACCCTGAATTAGCAGCGAAATATGCAGCGCTTTGCGATGTATTTGTCATGGATGCTTTCGGTACTGCACACCGTGCAGAAGCATCAACTGAAGGTGTTGCACGTTTAGCCAAAGTTGCTGCGGCAGGTCCTTTACTTGCAGCTGAATTGGATGCTTTAGGTCGTGCGCTTCAAACGCCTGAAAAACCAATGGTTGCAATTGTTGCAGGTTCAAAAGTATCAACTAAGCTTGATGTTTTAACTTCACTTTCTGATATTTGCGATCAATTGATCGTGGGTGGTGGTATTGCCAATACATTCCTTGCCGCGGCTGGTTTCAATGTGGGTAAATCATTGTGTGAACATGATTTGATTGATACTGCGAAAGCGATTGCAGCGAAAGTTTCAGTTCCACTTCCAACTGACGTTGTAGTTGCTGATGCTTCAGAAATCAACTTTGATGATTTCTTGGGTTCACTTGCGGCAGCGAAAGCGGTTGTGAAAAAAGTTGAAGACGTTGCTGACAATGACATGATTTTAGATGTCGGTCCAGAAACTGCAAAAGCATTTGCTGAGATCTTAAAAACATCGAAAACGATTCTTTGGAATGGTCCAGTAGGTGTGTTTGAAGTGGATCAATTCGGCGAAGGCACTAAAGCATTGTCATTGGCAATTGCTGAATCAGCAGGTTTCTCGATCGCAGGCGGTGGTGATACTTTAGCTGCGATTGATAAATATGAAGTTGCTGACAAAATTGGTTATATCTCTACAGGTGGCGGTGCATTCCTTGAGTTTGTTGAAGGCAAAACACTTCCTGCAGTTGCTGTATTGCTTGAACGTGCATAATCACTTATTTAAAACGCATTTATGACGTTTTAATGAAAGGGCTGACGCTGTGTCAGCCCTTTTGTTTTTGCTATTCATCTTCAAGTAATAAAAATGAAATATTTTTGCAATAAACTAAATTTAATCCAATCACTAACACTGGGAAATGTGATGAAATTTAAATTTGCTCTTGTAGTACTTCTGATTGCTCCTTTAGCACTGACTGCATGTTCTAAACAAGAAAAAGCACCTGCGTCAGAACAAACATCTGCTTCAGAAGCAACTTCTACAGCGTCTGAAAATATAACTCCAGAACAACAAGCAGCGATCGATGCAATCGACAAGCCTGTACTTGATGAAAAAAATACGGATGTTCCTGCTGAACTTTCAAATGCACCAGCAGATGCAGCGACTCCTCATGAAGAAGAAGCGCCAAAAGTACAATAATCTAAGTGCTTTGTTGATATTTGTTAAAAGTCCCTGCTAAAGCAGGGATTTTTTATGAAATAGTCAAGATTGTTGCTGATTTGAAATAATTCCCCATGTAGAATATGGGGCATTACTTGGGAGGATATTATGGCTCTTATTTCATTGCGCCAACTCTTGGATCATGCCGGTGAACATAACTACGGCGTTCCAGCGTTTAACGTAAACAACTTAGAACAAATGCGCGCAATCATGTTAGCCGCTGACGAAACAAATTCACCTGTAATTGTGCAAGCTTCTGCGGGCGCACGTAAATATGCAGGCGCTCCTTTTTTACGTCATTTAATTCTAGCTGCAATTGAAGAATGGCCACATATTCCAGTGGTAATGCACCAAGATCATGGTACAGATCCAGATGTATGTCAGCGTTCTATCCAATTAGGCTTTTCATCAGTGATGATGGATGGTTCTTTAGGTGCGGATGGTAAAACACCAACAACTTATGAATATAACGTAGACGTAACTCGTCGTACGGTTCAAATGGCGCATGCGTGTGGTGTATCTGTTGAAGGCGAAATCGGTTGTTTAGGTAGCCTTGAAACAGGTATGGCAGGTGAGGAAGATGGCGTAGGCGCTGAAGGCGTTCTTGACCATTCTCAATTACTTACTTCAGTTGAAGAAGCAACTCAATTTGTAAAAGATACCAATGTTGATGCACTTGCAATTGCTGTAGGTACTTCACACGGTGCGTACAAATTCACTCGTCCACCTACAGGTGATATTTTGGCCATTGACCGCATTAAAGAAATCCATGCGGCACTTCCAAATACACACCTTGTAATGCATGGTTCAAGCTCAGTTCCACAAGAATGGCTTGCGATCATTAACCAATATGGTGGCGACATCAAAGAAACTTATGGTGTTCCTGTTGAGCAATTGGTTGAAGCAATCAAACACGGTGTACGTAAAATCAACATCGATACAGATTTACGTTTAGCGTCTACAGGTGCAATGCGCCGTATGATGGCTGAACAACCAAGCGAATTTGATCCACGTAAATTCTTCGCAAAAACTGTAGATGCAATGAAACAAATCTGTGTAGATCGTTATACAGCATTTGGTACAGCGGGTAATGCAGACAAGATTCGTCCAATTTCTTTAGAGAAAATGGTGGATCGTTATAAATAATTTGATTTAATTATTTATAAATTGAATGATTTGTAAAAGAAAGCCCACTAAGTTTTAGTGGGCTTTTTATTAAACTTTTTGAAATACTAAATTGAAATAAGAAGATCGTCATGGAACTGATTTTTTCAGCAGCACTGTGTAGTGTACTGGTCTCTATCCTGTTGAAATTTGCCAAACAGAAAGGCTTTGATGCACTGCAAATGATTGCATGGAATTATGCCATTGCCAGTATATTCAGTTACTTATGGTTTAAGCCTGATTTAGCCCATATTTCAGTATCTCAAACACCGTGGTGGTTGATCATTGTATTAGGAATGGTGTTACCGAGCATCTTTTTATGTCTTGCTAAATCATTACATACAGCAGGGATTGTTAAAACTGAAATTGCACAGCGTTTATCTGTGGTTTTATCACTATTGGCGGCTTATTTTTTATTTCAAGAACAATTTAATCAATTGAAAATGTTAGGCATCAGTTTAGGAATTATTGCTGTGCTTTGCATTATTTTTTCTCAGACCAGTTCATCACATGCAACAAATACGGCTTTAGATCAGAAAGGAGTGATGTATTTACTCAGTGTTTGGATAGGTTATGCTGTTGTCGATATTTTGTTGAAATATACGACGAGTCTAGGATTGCAATTTCCTGTGACTTTGACCCTCATGTTTTTCTGTTCCTTTATTCTTTCTATCGCTTATTTATTGTTTCGTAAAGCGGATTGGAATATTAAAAATATCTTTGCAGGTTTTGTTTTAGGGCTTTTAAATTTTGCAAATATTGCCTTATATGTCAAAGCGCATATTTTACTGAAAGATTCTCCAGCAATTGTTTTTGCAGGAATGAATATTCTGGTCGTGTTATTTGGTGTGATTGCGGGCTTAATCATTTTCAAAGAAAAACTCAAAGTGATTACAGCATTGGGGCTAGTTTTGGGCTTAGGTGGGGTGGTATGTTTAGGATTAGCAATCTAATAGATTATTCTAAAACTCCATAGGTAAGATGTTATGCACGCTGATTTGTTTCAAGAGGACATAAAACTAAGTTTGAACAATGTTCTGCTTGTTCCATTATCTTATGAACACGAACAAGGCTTGATTGAAGCCACTAAAGATGGTGAATTGTGGAATTTAAGAATTACGTCCGCACCGCATTATTCAAATGTAAAATCTTATATTGAAACAGCATTGAAGCAAAAAGCTGAAGGAAGTCGTTTTCCTTTTGTAGTGATAGAGGAAAGTACGGGCAAGATTCTAGGTACAAGCAGTTATCACGATATTTTGATGGATGTAGGACGTTATGAAATTGGTTATACGTGGTATGCGCAATCCGTACAGCGCACGCATGTAAATACCACATGCAAATTATTGCTTTTAGAATATGCCTTTGAACGATTGGATGCACTTACCGTAGGATTGAGAACAGATCAATTTAATTTTAAAAGCCAAAGGGCAATTGAGCGCTTAGGTGCAAAAAAAGATGGTGTGATTCGTGGTCATGCGTTGCGTAAAGATGGCACGATTCGAGATACAGTGATGTACAGTATTATCAAAGGTGAGTGGAGTAATGTGAAAGCACATTTACAAGATTTACTTGCAAGCCATTCTAAGTAATAACTTAAACGGTTTTAAAAATTCTCAATTATTTACTGTTGTTACGCAGTAACATCAAATTCATATTTAAAATCTCGAAAAAAAGTTGATACGTGAAAGCGTCATCCGCAATTGTTTGAGGCAGGACTCATTCTAATTAGAAATGTTTCTGCGAAGCCTTCAATAATTTGACGGAAGTGGACGAGTTCTGCGGTGAGGAGCAACGCTCCGCAAGGTGGTTTTCTTGCGAAGCTTCGCTTCTCATTTGCCGAAACAAAAGTACCTCGAGCCGAAGGCTAATCCTGAGATTAAAACTTTTGATGTAAGACTCAGCTAAGTAAGCTTTAAAACATGCTAATCTTTTAAAGTGTGTAATATTAGTTATTCATGAATATAACAAAGCTTTTGAAATACTTTGTTATATTGTCATCAATACATCATCGTTCCATCATAAAACATTCAAAAACATAGCGGACAATGGGGGAGCCTCCTCTACATTGGTGTAATTGCTATGAATCAAGATGTTTTTTCCTCGCTTTATTCACCATTACACATCAATGGTGTACAGCTTTTGCCACTACAGGCCGAACATGAACAGGCTTTAGTTGATGTGTGTAAAGATGGAAGTCTATGGGAGCTTGATTACACCTCGGTACCACATTACTCCCAGATTAATGTTTATATTGCTAAGGCTTTAGAACTTAAATCTCAAGGATTACGTGTGCCTTTTGTTGTGCTCGATCAAACGACTGGATGTATTGTTGGAACAACCAGTTTTCGTGATTTTGTGTGGGATGTACGCCGTGTTGAAATTGGCTATACATGGTATGGACAATCTGTGCAAAGAACGCATATTAATACCAGTTGTAAGCTCTTATTGCTTCGTTATGCATTTGAAACATTACAAGCCAATTCAGTCGTCCTGCGTACAGATATTCGTAATTTGAAAAGCCAAAAGGCAATTGAACGTTTAGGTGCGCATCGTGATGGTATTCTTCGTCAAGATGCTTTGCGCAAAGATGGAACAGTCAGAGATACCGTGATGTATAGCATTGTTAAAGAAGAATGGGCAAATACCCACAAGCACCTAAACTCTCTTATAGAAAGCTACTAACCAAATTTTTACTTATTTTATAGATTCAATTATTTTCAGATTGTTAACTGCAATCGATATGTAGACGGTGTTGCGAGCAGTGAACACATTGAAAAAGATAGCCTTTAAACCAGCCATCTTCATACATATTATTCTGAATGGAATCTTCATTCACACAGGATTCTTGAATATCAGGAATGAGTTCATTATAAATATCTTTAATATTTTCACTGGTTGCATAGGCAATAAATTTACAAGGACTCATGCAATGAGTAAGCCATACGGCTTGTTGCCAAGTAAAATAACTAGGAGTTTTATAAAGTATTGTATCGATTAATTCTGGATTCATTTCGTGAGTAAAATAAAAATCACCATCCGCTTGTTGATGAAAAATAGCGCCTTCTAAATCAGCTAAGTCAAAGAAACTCCCTTCAAATTTTTTAGCAACTTCGCCATTTTCAATACACCAAGGGCAAATATAATCTGGCTTATCAATGCTATAAAATGAGCAGTTATATTTTAAATTTCGTTGCTGTTTGCAAACCGAGCAAATACCATCTTCTTTAATAAAGATATCGAGTTTATAAGCATTTGGATGATATTTAAATTGAGGATAATCCATGTTTTTTCTTTTAGGTATTGTTTAAATAAGACTCAACAATAAAACTCTTCTCTAAAATTTTCAATCAATTCTGGTGGAACACGTGTGGTTTGACCATTGGTGCGCATAAACAATTCACCTTTATAGTACAAAGGGCGATCAGCTTTATTGCATTTAAAAACTAAAATGACTTTATTTTGAATGTATATTTCTTCTAGCGTGGTATAAATATTGGAAATTTTATTGCTTTCATGTGCTAATTTATCAATCAAACTGCGCTTCATTAGATCAATTGAATTATTAAAATGTTCTGCCAGCTCTTGTTGAATCCCGACAATTTTTAAATCGTCCGAAATACCAATAAAAACATAGCCATTACGTGTATTCATAAAGGCAAAACAGGCTTTTACCCAACGGTCAGATTTGCGATTAGTCAGTAAATCAGTAGTACGCTCTTTAAACTCGATTCTTTGATTCTCACCTTGTTGAATCAACTGATAATAAAAATCTGCATTGGTATTGTTTTGGTAATGATTTAATGAGGTTTTAATTTTTTCGAGTGATTTATAAGCCGTTACAGTTTCTAAGTTATGAATATCTTGCCATTGGTAAATTAACTTGGTCTTTAATTCAATACTTAAATTCGGGTCAGCAATATATTCAAAACTCAGTTTTAAATAATGTAGGATTTCTCGATAAATATCATGGCTTGCGACAGGAATAGAAATTTTATTGTAGGTATCACGAACTTTTTCTATTTTTTTATGCAGCTCAAAAGGATCTTGATAAAAACTTAAATATTTAAATTCATTTAGAATATGTTCATAAGGACGATGAAATGAAGTCGGGAAAAGTTGTTTAGGTGGGATATTGATATATTTTTCAATTTGTTGGAAATAGTGTCTAAGGGTGGGATATTTAAAAGCTTGATAGATATTTATTTCAAATTTTTCGGAAAGTGAGTTAGATGTAAAAGCCTGAAAGAAGAGTAAAGTTTGGATTTCTTTATATTTATTGGGGTAGTCATGCCATTGAGTTTCGAGGAACTCATTAAAATTTTTAAACTTATTGGTGATATACGTGTTCAAATCCATATTAACACCCTTAATCCTCTGTTTTTGGTGTTCGGTATTTACAACAAATATGTCATCAGACTATTTATATAGGTTTATTTATAAGTGAAACAGGCAAATAAATAAAGCCGTAGTTTTTAAAATGTGTATGTAAAGTTGTTAGAAAATATAACAAATATTTCAAATTTATGAATCAATATACATCTGACTCAAATGTCTAAGGTGAAATATTAGGAATCGCTAAATGAGGATTTATCATAAAGGAGTCGAGCTTTTGCTTTAAGGAGGTTGCTCGTTCAGGCACAGCTGGCAGAGCAAGTTCAGCTAAAGTTTTGACTAAGTCTAAATTTCCTGTAGCAGCTGCGACATGACATAATTTAGCCATATCCATTGGATGTATTGGATTTTGAACGGCAAGGTTTGCTTGATGAATAAAATCCTGTGGCCAATGTGCCAACGTATTGAAAAAAATTTGACTTTGACGATTCCACTCGGACGCTAAAAATTGAACCATTTCGATAGCTTCTTGTTCGTTTGAACCATACATCCAGTCGCTATCATAATCATTGATCAAATTAGGGAGAATTGAATTTCTCCATGCACAATCATATTCACGCATTTTTTCAATGACTAAAGGTTTACCTGTACAACCCATGACATATTCACCTAATGGGCGTAGGTGAATACCGAGATTAACCTGAAAACAATGCCGTTTTACTGAATGTTGAATATCGACAATACGAATGATTTCACCATCAATCTGTCTAAATACATCTGCTTTTTGAGTAAAACCTTGTGTTTTTAAAATCGGGTAAAACTGGTTACGTAATTGAGCAGAAACAAAGTTTTTATCCATGTTCTTTATTCACAAAAAATCAGCATTGCCATAGAAATTTGGCTGTTTTGCCTTGTGGACAATCAAAGAGATAGGCTGAACCTGCACCGCCAAAGTTCATTGATGTCCGATGGTCTGGTCCTTCTTCTAGTTGGGCAATAAAGCGCATTGGCTGTTGGCAACAATCGCATTCAGGCGTTTCATCATTTTGAATCCATTCTGCTTGCCCTGAAAGTTGTCCTAAAATTTCTCGCTTCTTACCAAACCATTGTTGGCGTGATTCAGCGTAATCTAAGTATTGGTCTTCAATGATTTTTGCACTGTATTCTGTTTCACGAAGTGTATTTTCAGATTCCGCGGGTTGAAAGTGTTCCAAAGCATTTGTGTTGTCAATAACAAGAACAGTGTTCCCGCCACCATCGGCATCCCAATCATCACACATATCAGGATCTTGGCTACACATAAAAATTAACTCAAGCCCTAAATCTGTTTTGACTTTACCTAGATATTGCATTGCCCCTTGGCAATTCTCACAGATTGGCCAATCTATATGTGTACCGATAGTTTTAACAGGTAGACCACCAAAAGAAGTCTGATCAAGCTGAGTGGGTACTTGATCTAGAACTAAAAGCTTTGTCATTTTTATCTCTATATTGTTTAGTTGTTATAGAGACTAATATATTTGAGCGATCTGCATAATTCAAATCACTTTATGAAAAAAATTGTTCATTTTCGTGATGAATCAGAGCTACTCAGTCGTATAAACGGTAAATCCCCGTAAAACGATCACAGCCTTTTTGTTGAGTTTTAACGGTTAAAATAGCTTTTTGAAAATTAAGCTGATATTTACAATCATGCTCATTGTCCAAAATTTCATTTTTCTTTTCAGGTGTCGTATAAGCAAGTAAAGGAACGATTTGAGTCTCTTTGCGATTATTTGGATTACGGTAGGCTATACCTTCCACTTTAATACGATCTTTAGTGAGTTGATGAATTTGTAAATGAATCGGTTGTTTAGAGATTTCACCATGTTCATATTTGATGAAATGTTGAGTTAAACTTTGATTCATAGACGTATAAAAATTCAAATCTTCAAATCGAATATCAAATTGTTGTTTAAGACAGTCATTGCTTTTACATTGTTGTAAGCGGTTAAACCATAAATGATTTGTATCATTAATCAAACGAATCGGTGCATCAGTAATCAAGTAAGCTGTTAGATATTTTTCATTTAATTCTGAACGTAAGTCACTGAACTGTGTGCTACATAACTTTTTTAAAAGCGTTGTATTTGAATGTCCACAATCGACAGGCAATGCATAGACCGCAGACGTGCTGAGACAGCCTAAAATGAGACCAGACAAAAGCGTTTTAATTTGATTAAGTTCTGTTTTCAACAGCATGATCGCTTATACTTTCACTATGTTTGCATTCGTACTATAGCGAATTAGAAACGACGAATAAAGATTTTAACTTTAAAAACTGCATAAAGGAGCTGAAAATGATCGTACCGATTCGTATTGGGCAGGGAATGGATGTACATGCCTTTGAAGAAGGTGACTTTGTGACTTTGGCAGGTGTAAAAATTCCACATACACAGGGTTTAAAAGCGCACTCAGATGGCGATGTCGTGCTTCATGCGTTATGTGATGCATTGCTTGGAGCATTAGCACTGGGTGATATTGGACAGCATTTTCCAGATACGGATGCTGAATTTAAAGGTGCAGACAGTCGTAACTTGTTAAAGCATGTTTATCAACTGATTTTAGATCGTGGTTATCGTTTAAATAATGCCGACATCACAGTGGCTTGTGAACGCCCAAAACTTGCAAAGCACAATTTAGAAATGCGTCAAAGTATTGCAGATGTGCTGAATGTTGAAGTGACACAAATCAGTGTTAAAGCAACTACCACTGAGAAACTCGGTTTTACTGGACGTCAGGAAGGGATTCTTTCTACTGCGACTGTATTGGTTAGTCATGTTGGAAAATAATATTTGTATAATTGCTATAAGTGATTCATTGATGTTAGGCAGTTAAAAAACAATGCACGTTACAAACAGTTTTAGAGCACATTCGGCGGAGTCTTGCATCAAAAGTTTTGATTTAGGGATTAGCCTGCGGCTCGCCTTACTTTTCTTACGGCAAAATGAGAAGCGAAGCTTCGCAAGAAAACCACCTTGCGGAGCGTTGCTCCTCACCGCAGAACTCGTCAGCTTCCGTCAAAATTTTGAATATATCGCAGAAACATTTATGGTTAGATGTAGTCTTGCCTCAGACAAATGCGGATGACGTTATCGCGTATCCACTTTTTTCTAGGAGCAATCTACGATTTTGGTGTTACTGTGTAACATCAGCGATTAATAAAGAAAGTCATCAAGAAATATATACCAGAGGATGTTTAGGCATCCTCATTTTTATTTCCGCGAACAAAATGAATAATGACGGGTAAAAGAGCCAATGCAAATACACTACAAATTATTGCTACCCAAATAGGATGCGCATTGGGATTTCCTAAGAAGAAATATTCAAAAATGACATAGATAAAACAAGCAAACATTGCTGTGGTTGCTAAAGGAATCGTGATTCTAAAAATCAATATATACCAAAATTTCTGTAGAGATTTCATGTTGAAGTTCATCGCATAAGCAAAGATGCTATAGAGTATTGAAACCATAATGAACGTCATAAAAAAAGCGGCAAATTGCAGGATGTAGTTACGTATTGTGAGTTCCTGAACAATATTATCGCCATCTGCATAGAGCACTTTGATATGCTCACCAATAATAGGTTGTTGAGCAGAACTGACATTGGTTTGAATGCTTTTTATTACATGCCCATGCTAATCTTGAAAGCTGACATAGGCATCATACATCAGCGTTCTGGTTTTAATACCTTTGGAATTTCGATCTGTGACCCATTCAGAAGTGTAGGAGGTGATTGTTGCTTGGTAGCTAGGCTTGGTAATGAAATTAAAAATAGAAACAGGAAGTATGATCAGAAAAGGTAAGACGATAGACGAGATCACGAAAATAATTGTCGCAGGGAAAAAATAGCTTGATTTGGATGTCGTAGCACTTATTGTGCTTTGGTGGTCATCTAAACGATTAACCCACTTTTTAGCAAGCCAAATTGACCAAATGAGCAAGGCAATTGCACTAAATATGAATATATAAATCGTAGGAATAGTTGTGAGTGTTTGCATTATTATTAAAATCAAGCGTTATTATTGAATAATGCTACAAGTTCAGCACTTTAAAACTATTGAAGTTTTGTAATTGATATTTTAAATTTTGAAGTAAAACCTATAGGTGTAAAAAAAGCCCTTGCGGGCTTTTTTCGAATGCATAAATTAGTTAGCTAAAGCTTTAACTTGTGCATTTAAACGGCTCTTATGACGAGCAGCTTTGTTTTTATGGATGATACCTTTATCAGCCATACGGTCAATTACTGGAACCGCAGCTTTATAAGCTTCAGTTGCAGCAGCATATTCACCAGTAGCGATTGCAGCGATTGTGCGTTTGATATATGTACGTACCATTGAACGCAAGCTTGCGTTGTGTTTACGTGCTTTAACGTTTTGACGAGCACGTTTTTTTGCTTGAGCAGAGTTTGCCACTCGTGCACTCCTTGAAATAGATTGGTCTGGGCGGGCTGAAATCGCATCTGAAAACCTACATCAGAGGATTATCACCAGCCCGTAAACAAGTGCCATATTGTGATTAAATAGCCCATCAAAGTCAAGTCTTGACATGCTTTGACAACATTTTAGTTGCAGAAAAATTTGAAATAAAACGTTAGATTAGTGATAAATCTAGGAGATTGTTTAAAAAATGACTAATTCGATAAAAAGAGCGATTGTGATCGGGGCAACAGGTTTAGTGGGAAAATCTTTAGTTGAACAATTAAATTCATTAAGCAGTTGTGAAAAAATAACCGTCGTGGTGAGAAAGCAAAATTCGGAATTTGAACAATATGCCAAAGTGGAGCAATTTCTTTTAGACGACTTTCTTTTACTCAATGATCAAGATGTAAATGGCTATAGTCATGCGTTTAGTTGTTTAGGCTCAACCATTAAAAAAGCAGGATCTAAACAAGCATTTTATAATATTGATTTTGAAATCAATGCACATTTTGCGGATCTGTTTGAAATGACAGAAACACATTTCCTTTTAGTTAGTGCGATGGGTGCAAAAGCAGGTTCCCCAATTTTCTATAATCAAGTCAAAGGCGAGTTAGAAGAATATATTCAAAAATTAAATCTTTATCGTTGTTCGATTATTCGACCTTCATTGTTATTGGGTGATCGTACAGAGGAGCGTTTTCTTGAAGATGCAACACAAAAACTCTATCGTAAATTTTCACATTTAGTACCAAACTCTTTTAAATATAAGCCAGTGACAGCCGAGCAAGTCGCTCATACTATGGTCGAGGTTGCACAAACTCAAACTCAAAAAATTGAAATATATGATAATTTATACATACAAAACTTGCGCATACAAAATGCCAAATAATGGAGAAATAAAGTGTCTACAGTCGCATTCGTAACTTGTGATTTATTGGATGACAATCCTGAAAAAGAAATTCAAACTTTAATTCCATCACTGGATGGAAAGTTCTTCCGCAGTTATGGATTGCGCAAAACATTTGGTGGTCAAATCGTGACAGTAAAATGTTTTGAAGATAATTCACGTGTTAAAGAATTACTTGCGACAGATGGTCAGGGCAAGGTACTGGTTGTTGATGGTGGTGCGTCAATGCGTTGCGCTTTGATGGGCGATATGATCGCTGAATCTGCGGTTAAAAATCACTGGAATGGTGTGATCATCTACGGTTGTGTACGTGATGTAGATGCTTTGGTTGAATTAGATTTAGGTGTACATGCATTGGCTTCAATTCCACAAAAAAGTAATCGTAAAGGCATAGGCGAGGTGGATGTTCCATTGTATTTTGGCAGTGTTACTTTCAATTCTGGCGAATATGTCTATGCAGATAACAATGGAATTGTAGTATCAAAAGAAAAATTAGTTGATCTATAAAATGATTTCAAAATAGGGTTATCCCTGAGGGTCGCAAGATGGTGCATCATCAAATAAAAGTCGTACAGGCTTTAGCTTCAGCAATTACAGCAGGTGGTCGTGGTGCAAATGGTACGCCATTTCCCAATCAGCCTGAAAAAGCACTAAAGTTATATGAGTTTGAAGGTTCACCATTTTGTCGCCGTGTCCGTGAGGTGATGACTTTATTGAATTTGGATTATGAAGTTTATCCATGTCCAAAAGGCGGTACGAAATATCGTAAACAAGTCAAAGAATTGGGTGGAAAAATGCGTTTTCCATTCTTGGTTGATGAAAATACAGGTGAAAAACTGTATGAATCCCAAGATATTATCCATTATTTATTTAAACATTATGGTAAAAATGGCAAGACGCCGAAGAAGTATGCACATTATCCAAAATATCCGTTGGTGGCTTTTGCTGGTACGCTAATCAATGGCGCACGTGGCGTATGGATTGATAAAAAGATTGTCAATCGTGCTGCACCTGAACAATTGATTGAGTTGTGGGGATTTGAAGCAAGCCCCTACACGCGTATTGTACGCGGTGTGTTGACTGAACTTGAGATTCCTTTTGTTTTTCATAATGTGGCTAAAGAGCGTTGGCAAGATCAAGGCCCATCGGTTTTGCGTTTAAAACCAGGTAAATACATTCCTTTGACAGGTGGTAAGCGTGAAAAAGTTGTTCCTGTGATGGGCCGTGTTAAAAATGATATTCAAGTGCCTTATTTGGTTGACCCAAATACAGGCGCACAGTTGTTTGAGTCTGAAGCAATTGTAAATTATTTACAAAAACAATATGGCTAAACAATTAAATGACAATATTAAGCATCCTTAGGGATGCTTTTTTTGAGGTGGATTTTGATGAATATACATGAAAAATATGATGAATATCAAAAATATATTGGATTTTTGAAGTCCGATGTTTGTGAACAAAAATACTTTAAGAAAATTAGGGAAATTATTCATCAACGACAACTTGTATCTTTCATGAATGATTCAAAATGGATTAAATTATTACATGAAGTTGAACAGTTAAAGTTTGAACCTGCTTTTATTGCTAAACGATTGACTGAAAAAACAGATATCGAGTATGAGCAGAATTTCTGTAATAAAATTCCATACTATTTAGGTAATTGGCAACCTTTTTATAAGGAAGCAATGCCCATTTTCTTAGATATTGAATATGTGTTAGTTCAACCTCGATTGACTAAATATCAAGGTCGATTGGTTAATGATTTGATTATTGATATAAGTGAGCAGTTTAATGCTGTTCTGATTGAGTTAAATATTCCGTATGTGATGGAACAGCAATGCTTTAAGATTATGGCTTATCAAGCAGCTTAAGCATTGCTATGTTTTTTGTTCTATCGTTATTGCTCATTTGAGCATTAATATTCACTATAAATATTCACTGTAAGTATTTGATACATAATGTTTTATAACGCTGATTTTAAATTCTTCTCATGCTGTTTGACTTGTTTTGCGTATTTTTTACCTTGTTTGCGCATTTTACGATTTGTTTCATAATTGGTTGGCCCAACATTGTAATATGCCAAGGCTTTTTTCCAACTGCCCGCAGACTGATTGTATTTTGCTAAAATCATCGTGCCACATTGCACATTGACAAACTCATTGAATAAGTCACCAGGACATGATTGTTGCCAATAACGTGGCATGACCTGAGTGAGTCCAACAGCACCCGCAGAAGAAGTCACATAACTACGATAACTTGATTCTTGGCGAATGGTGGCTGCGAGTAATAGTGGATCGACATTGTATTGATCGGCATTTTGCACAATGATGGGTGAAACACGATTTGCCACATCAGGTGAAACGGAATAGGCTTTTTGAATACCACCAGAAAGTTTTGCTGCACGTTTTTGAACTGAGCCACCGCCTAAAGAAGAACATGCTGTCATTGCAAGTGTTAATGTAATTATTGAAGCAACTTTTAAATGATGAAAATTCAAAACACGACCAATTAGATTATTCCAAAGTTACTCGATCTTAAGTTGCCATCCTATACCTGTCAATGCGAGATAACTCAAGGTTTATAGTTGAATTGTATCTATTTCCCAACTTTATTCGCACAAGTTTGACAACTTAAAATCATCAATTTGCTATTTATTAGAACTGACTTGGTGCTGTTTTAGCATGATGGCTAACATCAGTTGGGCTGGGTTTTGAGGCGCATATACGACTTGAAATTGATTATTTCCACTTTTTTCGTACACAGCATAGTAAACAGGAATCGTCAGTTGATTGTTTTTGATCGAGAGTAAATCTTGTTGAGGTAAGTCTTTACTAACTTCAGTTAAAGCATTTTGATCAACGTGTTGTTGAATCACACCTTCACAAATATAGTCCGCACCTTCAAACTGTGAAATTAGGTAATCTCTTTGTTCATTCTGTTGAGGTTCAGCGGCTGAACTGGTATTGCCAGCGGATTTTGAAGTATTAATCTGCTTGATATCTGCGAGTGAAATTCCAACAATGGACTGTGTTTGAAGATTGGTTTGTTTGCCGTCAGGACCGAACTGATTTTGTACCTGTTCCATAGAAGTGAATGGTTTGGTATTTACTTGTTTGGCATAAAGTTTTTTTACAGCATCTATGGCTTGTTTGTTATTACAACCTGAACCTTCAAATAGGCTACAACCTTGCAATACGATCATCATGCCAAACAGTGAAATTGTTGTTTTCATATACATTGTTTTAAACCCCTTATCCATTAAGATTTGTCTTTAAATTTGCGATTTAAACTTTGTGTTAACTCCACCAATATCTCAAGATATGGAAGAAGATCGGTGCAGAAAAGCAAATAGAATCAATACGATCTAACATACCGCCATGTCCATGAATGAGTTGCCCCCAGTCTTTAACGCCACGGTCACGCTTGATTGCAGACATCACCAAACCACCAAAAAATCCAAAAATACAAACAATCAATCCAATGACAGTTGCTTGTAAGTAGGTGAATGGAGTGAGCCATGACATTGCAACACCAAGCGCTGTCGCTAAAATGATGCCGCCAAGGAGTCCTTCAACAGTTTTGGACGGTGATAATACTGGTGCAACTTTATGCTTACCAAAAAGCTTACCACAGACATATTGCAGAACATCAGATGCTTGTACGACCATAATTAGCCAAATTGCCAACCAAATCGGTTCACCTTTGAAAGCAGGTAATTTCAAATTCAGCAAAGCAGGAACATGTGAAATACAGAACACACAAACCATTAATCCCCATTGAATTTTTGAGCTTCGCTCTAAGAAATGTTTGGTATCTTCTTGTTTTAAACTGGCAATTGGAATCAGTAGAAATACATATAAGGGAATAAAAATTGAATAAAGCCCGTACCAATCTGTATAAATTAAAAAATATTGATAGGGAATAACAAAGTAAAAACTAATCAATAAAGGGAAATAGTCACCACGCCGTGTCGGCAATAGACTAATAAATTCACGTAAAGCAAATAACGAAATAATCCCAAACAATACAATAAACGCAGTTTTACCCAGTGCAATTGCTGCGCCAATCACGATGAGCATGACCCACCAAGCATTGATTCGTGCGTTTAGATTATCAATGACCGATGATGGTTGATCTCCAGTTCTTTGCTTGAGAATAAAGCCCACAGTTGATGCAAAAATCAAAATGCCTGCGAAAATACCAAATAAAAGATAGGTCTTATCTAGATTGTCTAAAATCATTGATTTTCAACCTCTTTTAATTCTAATAACTTACTTTGTGCATAGTCGATAAAGGCTGTCTTTTCTAATTCTAAGTGCTGTTCTAAAGGGCAACCAAAACAAACCGTTGAAAGTAATGGTAAAGGAATAAAAGCACCTTTGGGCATGACACGTCTTAAATTTGAAATCCATACAGGAACAATTTCAATCTCAGGGAATTGCTTATGTAGGTTGTATAAGCCACTTTTAAAAGGCAATAAGTCAATATCGTCATTCAGATTACGTGTGCCTTCAGGGAAGAAAATAATCGAATAACCTTGTTCCAGCGCTTCTTTGATCGGTTGTAATGGATCTGCATTATTTTCACGATTGCGCTGAATCGTCACACCATTAAAAGTATCTTTAATTAAGAATTGGCGAAAACCATCTTTGAGCCAATAGTCTGAAGCAGCAACGGGTTTGGTTTTACGACGCATTAATTTAGGTAATGAAGACCACAATAAAATAAAGTCGATATGGCTATTGTGATTGGCATAATAAATACGTTGTTTCATGTCAGGTTGGCAACCAATCCATAAACTGCGTGCACCAGTCAGTAAGCGCGCACCTCGACGTGTTAAAAATGCGATAAAACGTGCAATCGAACTAGAAGCGATATTGGTTTTCACATTTTCACTCGTTTTTACTGATGATCGTGTAGTCTGTTCTGGTATTTGATTCATTATTGAAGCCAATTGATATTGAACAATTTATTGTGCAAGTAATCTATAGATTAAAATGATTAAAACAAAATATTGCAGTAACAGCAAAGCAATTTGTATTTTTAATAGTTTAAAGCAACCTGCGAAGCGTACTGACCAATCACGTCCTGCTTTGGATTCGGGCATGAGTTTCATTGACATTAAGCTTTGGTCAAATTGTTGGGTTAAGTTTTCAATGCTTTCGATTTTTGATTCTTGTGCCATCATTTCAAGGAGTTGAGCATCGAATTTCACACGGAAGGAAATATAGTGGTGTGTAAAAGATAATAACAATGTAATGACAATGAGTATCCAAAATTCAATGGATTGCCAACCTTTAAGTAAAATCGCAATTATTGAAAGCGCAAAAGCCAAATAGCCTGAAAATAATAAAGCTGTGGTAGAAGATAATAATTTAGCCACTACAAAGAAGTTCATCTTCATGGTGCTAAACCTTTGAGTTTGAGTTGGTAAATTTGCAATTCCTCAATTTGTGGCTCTTTTAATACCACCCACGGACGTGCTTTTTGTATCAACTCAACGGCTTCTTGGATATTTCCAACATGCTTTTGCTGTATTAACCATGCGGCAAGCAAAGCGCTACTACGTGAATAGCCTAAAGCACAATAGACTAAAATTTTAGTATTTGTGTGATTTAATTCGTTCAATTGCACATTGAAATATTCCACAGCATATTGAAGCTGATTGGCTTGCAATGGAATTAAATCCAAGCTGAGATATTGCTTATATTCGATTTGATGATTCGTAGTGCTATGACTTAAAGGCAATTCTGCAACACAGTCAAAGATTGCTTGATATTGTTGAGTATCGTTTAAGCTCGGAATACGCCCGATATAAATTTTTTTATTCTCAATTTCAATAACAAATGAATCTTCAGGATGCTTTCGTGTCCAGATGCGACTATTCAACCATGCAAATATAAGATAAGGCGCTAAAAGGATTTTTGCCGCAATAGTCATATTGCCATCACTTTGTTTTTGCATAAAATGAGGACGAACAAGGCTATAACTATGCGCCACAATAAATAAGCTCACAGCAGGATAAATCAACCAAAGTCCCCAAGGTTTGAGCTCATAAGCTAAAATTCCGCAGATCACCACACCACACATGTAGTAACTGCCCAGTTTTAAATGCTTAGACGTTAAAAACTGGATACCATCTTTTTTAAAAGGTGATTTGGCTGAAACTGGAAATAACCATAGACAGATTGCACCAACTAAAATTCCTGTTGGAACATCTATAAAATGGTGTTGCCATGTGGTCAGTACGGATATACCGATGAGAAAACACCATAGATCCACAAGATATTTCCAAGTACCTTGTACATGTCTGCGATAAAAATCCCAGAGAATCACTAAAAGAACAATGTGTAAAGAAGGCATTTGGTTAAAGGGTTTATCGAAGCCCATGAGTACATCGAACCATAAGCCAAAGAATCCATCCAAAGCTGGTCTGTCAAAACTGAATTTTAGAGGAAATAAGAGAAAGCACGTAATACTAATGATTTGTGCGAGAAGTAGGCGTGAAGCTTGTTGCCGAAGTTCAAATTTATTCCAACAGATTAATAATGAAAGCCCGTAAAATAGGTCAATTGACCAGTAAGGCACAATTGTCCAAGCCCATAGGGGAATATGTTTTTCCCAGTCAAATACGATACTGGGTACATGACTCAAACCTGACGCATAATGGTTGGCAAAGCCATAGGTCAAGAAAAAGAAGGGGGCGAGGAAAACTAAGCAGAGAATTCCCCATTTCCAAGTGCCTTTTTCTTTATCGAGTATCTGCATACATATTCCATGACTTATTATTTTAATTTATAAAAGTTGAATCATTTCAGAAAGGTAGATGGTTAATCATTTAAACCTCTACCTCTATGTCACTTTACAGCTTTTGCGCTACAGAAACAGTAAATATTCCAAATTCATCGATACATTGATCGACTTTTTTAAAGCCTGCAGCTTCAACTAAAGCATCCATTTCAGCTTGAGAGCGTAAACGCATGACCCAAGCATCACCTTCACGGTGTGAGGTAAGCGCACGAGCAATAAACTCTTGTTGTGGATGCCAAATTTGACCGGTATAGATCAGATAGCCATCTTTCAAAATTGCCTTACTTAAACCCTCTAATGATTGACGAAGCAAATCATTATCACTAAACAATTCATATAAACCTGAAACGACAGCCAGTGATGGTTTTGGTTTTACCGAAGCCAAAGATTGTGTATCAAAGGCATCTGCTTTGATAAATTCAGCAATTTCAGCTAAACCACGATCTGCAATCATCTGCTGACCCGCTTGCACATTGATCTCACTATAATCTCTTAGCAAAATAGAATCAGGCTGTTTTGGTAATTGCGCAACAGCATCTAAAATATAACGACCATGACCAGAAGCAATATCCATAATTCTTAAAGGCTTACGCTTTTTAACAAGGATCTCAGCATATTTTTGCAATAGATGCTCAATGTTTTGTTTACGGACACGGATTCCTCGCCAACCAATCGCATTCAAATATTGACGGTCAATGATTTTACCAATCGGATTGCCACTTTCTGTTTGATTGCGATAAACAAAGTCTAAGGTACTACCTGAGTCATAGCCTGTATCTTCACCAATTTTTAAGCCTGTAGATAAATGACTACCAATTTTCAAATTCTTTTTAGTCATTTCCCAAAAAATATTTTTAATGGATTTACTCGGTAATGGTGAACTGAGATCTTCTGCAATGGCACAGCTGACACCGATTTTATCGGCATTTAAAACATCAGGTGCTTGATATTCCACAGCAAAACATTGTTGGATAAAACGACGGATTTTTTCAGTGGCGATATAGCGATCTTTTTCGCCTATAGTGTCATGGAAGAAACCATCTAAGACATGAAACTCTTTTTTAGGATGTGGAAGTTTTTGATAAAACTCTCGTTGTGGCTTTTGAAATACCACAAAGTCAGAACCTGAACATAAAACTTGAGTGGGTACAAAGATATTTTGCGAATCTGCCACAATACGTTTAGAGGCATCATATAAACCAAGCAACATACGCACAGAAATTGCTTTGGCAATTTTTGGATCTGTATCATAGCTTGTTGCACGTTCTTCATCATGAGTCAGCATTTTGGCTTTGACATAACTTTGAATGAAGAAATTACCACGTACCTTTGCCATGACTCTTAAACTTGGTTCAGCAAAAGGTACATAAAGTTTAATATCAAAAGCAGGCGAGGCTAGGCACAATGCACGGATTTTAGGGGCATAATCATGTACCCACGTGGCAGCGAGAACCGCACCGACACTTTGTGCAACCACAGCAATATTTTGCGCTTCAATGCCATAATTTTGCTCAATATGTTGTACAAAATATTGAATATCTTTGACACATGCTGAAAAACTCGGTGCATCACCACGTTCACCCGCCGTATTACCATGACCACGTGCATCCCATGCAAAAAAGTCGAATTCTGGTAAATTCAGTTCATTGACCAAATGTGCCATACGATCAGAATGTTCATGACCACGATGGAATAAAATGATGGCTTTTTTAGACTCAGAAACAGACGCTGTTTTCCAATGCTGATAAAAAATCTCAGTGTTATCATGCGTGGTGAATGTGTGGTGACTGTTGTTATACATTGTTGGATACCCTAAATTTTTAAGAATTAAACTGACGAAGTGGTCGATTTCAAACTGTTTTTAATGCGGTTATAAATTGTCAAAATAAGTAATAATCCGATAAGGCAGAGTATGCCGTTACAAATCCAACCGAGCAGTTGCAGATTTGTACTGAATATAGGAAATATCACGATAATTACAGTGATTAAACTTAACCAAAATGCGCGGTCACTTTTCCCCATTGGCCCATCGTAGCGACGTTCTTGACCAATCAGTGGTGCCATTACACCTGTGTATTCACTTAAAATGGCGAGAAAAGCAATCAAGAGTAAGAGCGGTGTACTGATAAAGCTAAACACAGCTAAACAGATATAGAGTGCTGTGTCGGAAATCACATCACACAATTCATTGTAAAATGCGCCTAAATTGGATTGTTGTTTGAACTCACGTGCAAGCATGCCATCGATTGCGTTAAATGCCATCCGAACCAGCATCCATACAGGAAAGATCAATAGCCATACATTCGGTGCAATATCAAGAAAATAGACATAAATAAAAATGGCGATTGCAATAGAAATGAACATCGCCAAAAGGGTGATTTGATTCGCTGTGACTCCTGCATTAAATAGCTTTTGCACAAAGGGGCGTAATAAGTTTTGAAATGCAGGTTTTAACTGGTAAATGGATGGCATTGTTTTACTAAAATTAGCTATTTGAATGGATTTTAAGCAAATAATCGATTGTTTGACAAGATTTAATTTTCAGGATTAAAAATAAGCAAAGTTATTTTTAAATTTGTGCGAATCGTCCTATAATTTTATCCATTCTAGAATTAATCATTTTGCTATCTATCATGACACCTGCTTGTAAAGTTTTAAAATCTAATAAAATTGAATTTTCTATTCATGAATATGAACATGATGTGAATGCAAAAAGTTTTGGTTTGGAAGCCGCAGAAAAACTGGGTTTAGATGTTGAAGAAGTCTTTAAAACCTTGATGGTCACAGACGATAAAAATTATTTTGTTGCTGTTTTGCCCGTTAATCATCAGCTCAATTTAAAGAAAGTTGCCAGTGCTTTTGGATGTAAAAAATTGCACATGGCAGATCCTAAAGATGCTGAACGTTTAACAGGTTACTTGGTCGGTGGCATTAGTCCAGTAGGACAGAAAAAGCGTTTAAAAACGGTGATTGATGCAACTGCTGAATCCTTAGCTAAAATCTATGTCAGCGGTGGTAAGCGTGGCTTGGATATTGGGCTAAAACCACAAGATTTGGCAAAAGTTTTAGGTGCAAATTTTGTCGATGTTTTGGATGAGTAGTTTTTTAGTCAAAAATTCTTGTAGTTGTTTTTATGGACTGAGCTTGAAATATTGATCTGTAAAAGTATAAAGATATTGCACATATAAAAGCACCTTAAATTTTATAAAATTGACCAGTGCTTAGTATGTTTTAGAGTAATGAAATTTATTAGTAAGTTTTATTAAAAAAATTTTTAATTTTTAAATCTTTTACATCATAAATTTGAATAACCTTATTTTCATTAGTTATTACACACATAGACTTTAAACAAATATTAGTGAGAAATAATTTTTCATTATCCTTATTTCCTTTTATAGTTACTAATGGGTATGGGCTATTAGAAAGGTTATTCTTTTGAAGAGCTTTTTTACTATCAACAAAATGTTGTTCAGCTTTATTTTTCCCTTCATTGATAATTTGTTGTCCAATATTCAGAACGCTTATAACACCAACTAATAAAAGAATTGAAATTGTATAATGTATAAGGAAACTCAAGTCGAATTTAAAATTTTGATTGATAGATGTCTCCTCAATATCACCATAAACTTCTTTTTTAATCAGTGGGGTAGTTAGATTTAGCCTTGTTAATATTCGATGATTGGATTCTTCGATTTTTCTACTTTTATTTTCAATTTTAAAAAATATTTTTTTTAAAAAACGGCTCATTTTAAAAAGAGTATTTTTAACTTTTTGTGGAGTTTTGCTTTTAGCGGTATTGATGGTCTTAGAAACTATAGAGTGTTTTTTTATAAACTTAACAGGATAGTAAAATGTCAAGTTATATAAAATTATAAAAAAATTAAAAATAAGTCCAATAGCCTTTATAATCAAATATAGCCATTGTTTAAGTGAAATTGAAGTTACATAAGAGATAATTAAAAAAATAAAAATTAAAGTAATCCATGCTTTATAACCAGAAATAAAGCCTTGAATGATTAGACTAATTACAGGGATATCAAAAGAGTCTATATTTACTCCATAAAAATCAAGATATCCGATGTAATAGCAATAGCCACACCAATAAAGCAAAAATGTAAATATAGATGTTAAAACTGCCCAATCAAAACTAATATTTAATTTCATAAGTTTCTCTTTATAAAGAGTATTTAAGTTACTACAAAAAAACTGAGCAGATGAAAGTACTTGCTCTTTGATAAGCTTTTGAACTTTACTAAAATTGCAAAAAATCATACCACAAAGCCTAATGTTGACGTAGCTTAGTGACACAAAAATAGTCAGTAGCATCTACAAAGCAAAAGGTTGATATTGGCAAGGTATATTTAAAAAAATGTATAAAAATTGACTGTGACTAAAGCAGATGAGTCGTTTCAGCTACTTATAAAATAGAAAATGCAAAAAGTTGTGTATTTCAAAAAAATGAATAATTAGATGAAATCTACCAATGATAAATGAGAATATTATCATTTATAACTATGACAATTTTAGTGATAAAAATATTAGGAAAAATAAATATAAATTTTAATTTTTTTAAATTCATTTAGTTAATTACAAGAAAACAGAAATGATACAAACTTGCGTTTAAAAATGAGAATCATTAGCATTATTGGTGTGTTTTAGAGCACATTTGAGAAAAATCATAAATTAATTTGAAACTTTTTAGTGCAGTAAAAAGTCTTGTACAGAGGAATCTGGTCAGATGAAAGAGCTTGCCAGCCGTTTGGCGATGCAGCACCTAATCAATGCATATTCACAAGAAACAGGTTGTGGAATTTTGCTTGAAAAATATCAACAAAATTCAACCCAATTGACGTTTAGCCAAGGCATGACGTTATTAATGATCCCTTTGGATTCCATCCAATCTCAATTATATGTCCCGTTGTCTTATAGCAGTTTAGTTGGACGACACCGTATCGCGAAACTGCCACAGATCCTGAACAAAGGGCAGGTACAAAAATACAGCCACATCGCAATAGTCGCATTACTTTTAGACGAATTAGTACAAAATTCAGAAGTTACATTAGACGCATCATCACTTGTGGAAAAGTGGATACAAAGCCGTGACGCATTAACTGCATTTTTAACACATCGTGAACATGATTTTGATTCACTCATTCAAGCCAAACAAGATTTTATTTACACAGAACAAGCCTTAATTTTAGGGCACAGTATGCACCCAGCGCCAAAGAGTAGATTAGGCTTTATTCATGAAGATTGGCTGAAATATTCACCAGAAAATAAAGGTTTAACACAACTGTATTTCTGGTTGGTTGATCAAGAATATTTTGCAGAAGGCTCTGCTGAAGAAACTCAAATTTCTAAACAACTCAAGCAAGAAATTCGTTGGCATTTGAATGAAGCAGAATTAGAGCAACTACGAACCTATTCAAATTATCAATTACTCACATTGCATCCTTGGCAAGCACGCTATTTACAAAGTAAAGATTGGTATAAAGCACTTAAAACCAAGAACAAAATCATCGATTTCGGTGAGAAAGCATGGCAATTTTCACCAACGACATCGGTGCGAACTTTAGCAAGTTATCAAGCGCCGTGGATGGTAAAACCATCATTATCCGTAATGATTACCAATTCTATACGGGTTAATTTAGCCAAAGAGTGTCATCGTGGTGAAATGACACATCGATTGTGGAATGGTCGATTCGGTAAGAACATTCTAAAACATTGTCCAACGTTAAAAGCAGTCAATGATCCTGCTTGGACAGCACTAAAAATAGATGGAAAGATTATCAATGAAACCATCTGTATTTTTCGAGATCAGCCATTTGATAAACAACAGCAAGTGACTTGTATTGCCTCACTGTGCCAAGACCATCCAAGTCAGGATTTAAACCGTTTTGATCATTTATTTGAAAATATTGCATATGCTCAACCTGAATTGAGCTTAGAACAGATTGCACTGAATTGGTTTAAACAATTTTTAGAAATTAGCTTAGTACCAATGATGTATCTGTATCATCGCTACGGTATGGCGTTTGAGTCTCATCAACAAAATGTTTTAGTTGAGTTGGAACATGATCAACCAAAGAATTTATGGTTGCGTGATAATCAAGGCTTTTACTATATAGAAGAATACGCCACAGAAATTTTAAAAGAATTTCCTGAACTTGATGTTAAAGCGCATGCAGTCGGTTCAAAAGCCTTTGTTGATGAGCGTTTTAGTTATTATTTCTTTGGTAATACTTTATTTGGCATTATCAATGCAATCGGTGCAACAGGTACTGTTCATGAACAACAATTGCTCGATATTTTACGTGATCAAATTACTGATTTATTGGAACAATATCCTGAAAGTAGTTTGTTAAGCCGTTTATTGTATCAACCGACATTGCCCTATAAAGGTAATTTACTTACTCGTTTGTATGAATTAGATGAACTTACTGCACCTGTAGAACAACAGTCTATTTATATACAGCTTCCGAATCCTTTATTTCAAATGGTTCAAACTGAAAAGGATGCTGTATATGCTTGATTTTATAGGCGTAGGTCTAGGACCTTTTAATTTAAGTTTAGCGAGTTTGTTACATCAAAAGTCAGATTTAGACTATCTATTTTTTGAGAAAAAAGCGCAATTCGACTGGCATGCAGGGATGCAACTTCCACATACCGTTTTGCAAGTGCCGTTCATGGCAGATTTGGTGTCAATGGTTGATCCAACCAGTCCCTTTAGTTTTCTGAATTATCTCAAAGCACAACAACGGTTATACAAGTTTTATTTTCTAGAACAGACACATATTCCTCGTCGTGAATATAATCATTATTGTCAATGGGTTGCTGATCAAATTGAGCAAATTGAATATTTATCTACTGTGACTTCAATTCAGCCCGTAGAAAATGGTTTTGCGGTTAGCGTGATTCAAGATGGTACAGAAAATCAATATTTATGCCGTAATCTTGTATTGGGTGTCGGTAATATTCCTTATCTGCCCAAGTGTTTGCAAAGTTTGATGAAAGCTCATCCTGAGCGCTGCATCCATTCCTCACAGTATTTAGACGATTCTCATCGAGCCTTAAAAGGCAATGTTGTGGTACTTGGATCAGGGCAATCTGCTGCTGAAGTTTTTTTAGATCTATTCGATCAACAATATGACTATGATCGCCAGCAAAATGCACAATTCAATCTGCATTGGCTCACCCGTGCCAGTGGTTTTTTTCCAATGGAATATGCGCCTTTAGGATTGGAGCATTTTAGCCCTGACTATTTACGTCATTTCTATCAGTTTGATGAATTAAATAAAGATCTACAGTTGGGCAAACAATCGTTGTTATATAAAGGAATTAGTGCGCAAACCATTCATGAGATTTATCAAAAGTTGTATCACCGTAGTATCGGTGGACAACCATCATCTACGCATCTACATAGCCAAGCGAATCTCATAGATGCCACTTTTACGGATTTAGATCAGGTCAAGTTGGTGTTTCAAGACCGTGTGACTTTAAAACAATTTTCAATAGATGCTGATTTTGTCGTCAGTGCGACAGGCTATCACACCCCTGAATTTGAATTTTTGAAACAACTCAAAACGCATATTCAAACCAATGCGCAAGGACGTTGGCAGATCAGTGAAGACTACCGTGTGGCACATGATGCAGTCGGTGAAATATTTGTACAAAACATGGAAATGCATACTCATGGTGTTGGTGTACCTGATCTTGGTTTGGGGGCGCATCGTGCAGCGACGATCGCCAATCAATTGCTCGGTTATACGCAATATGATTTAGGCAATACAGCACAATGTTTCCAACACTTTAATCCATTCCAAAATCCTGAAGTCAATGCCTATCAATCAAAGTCTATTTCACAGTTAAGCATGGCGCAGACCAATCAAGCTTTTCAGCAGGTCAAAAACCAACAGCCTCATTCCAAAGAGATCAAACATACAACACACCCATTTTTTGAGAAGAACAGAATATGACATTTGCTAAATTACAAATTACGCAAAAACAGTGGCGTAGTGCAGGGCAACGTTTAATTGAAATGGCGATTGCAGAGTTCTTATATGAAGAAATTATTCAGGTTGAGCATTTAACTGAAAATGCATTTCAATTGACACTGGCTGAATGCACTTATCAATTCAAAGCCCAGCAGTATTTATTGGGACATTGGCTGATCGAAGAAGGTTCTGTTCGAGAATTAAGTGATTTGGAAAATCCTGCTTGGAATTTACATCAATTTATTGCCGCTTTTTCTAAGCAAGCTGAAGTTAAACCTTTTACTAAAGCTTATTTAATCAAAGAAATGAACAATACGTGGCTCGCAGAAGCACATGTATTTGATGAAAGTCGTTTAACGAGTCATGCAGTATTAACTGAGCCGCATCATCGTATTGAAGGAATGTTACGTGGTCATCCTTGGTTGATTATGAGTAAGGGGCGGATGGGCTTCGGCTATGATGACTATCTCAGTTCAGCGCCAGAGCTTTCCCCAAACATTAAAGTTTTATGGTTAGCGGTTCATCAAGATTTAGCAGAGTTTCATTCGACCACTGAGTGGCAAGCGGGTGAACTTTATCAACATGAATTTGATCAAGATGAGTTGCTCAAGTTTCGTGAAAAAATGCAGACTTTAGCACTTAATGCTGAAAATTATTATTTAATTCCAGTCCATGCATGGCAATGGCATCAATGGATTGTACCTACATACAGCAATGAAATTGTGGATCAAAGAATTGTTGAGTTAGATATTGGGCAAGATGATTATGTGCCAATGCAGTCGATTCGTACATTATACAATACAACGAACCCACAACGTCATTACATTAAGTTGCCTGTCAGCATTTTTAATACAGCAGTTTATCGTGGCTTACCCTCTAA
Organism: Acinetobacter sp. WCHAc060033; assembly: GCF_004209125.1. NCBI lineage: Bacteria > Pseudomonadati > Pseudomonadota > Gammaproteobacteria > Moraxellales > Moraxellaceae > Acinetobacter > Acinetobacter sp. WCHAc060033. Next base: position 115,987 of record NZ_SGSW01000003.1, read on the forward strand.
GCGTAACTTAGCTGCGCCTGCTGTTACGGGATGGCTCAAAAATATTCTCAAAAATGATACCGATTTACAAAAAACAGGAGTGGTATTCCTTGGCGAAGTTGCGACTTTAACCATTCAACAACCGTGCTATGACCAAATAGATGGTGCGCCGTATCAGTTTAAAGAGTTATTCGGTTGTTTGTGGCGAGAAAGTGTTGATCCTTATTTAAAACAAGGTCAACAGGTGTTTTCACAAGCAGGACTTTTACATCGAGATATTCAAGGACAATCGATTCTTGATGTTTTAATTCAAGCTTCTGGTTTATCTCCTTTGGCATGGTTAAAAAAGTTTGTTGAAGTGAGTGTTACACCTTTACTTATTTGTCTTTATAAATATGGACTTGCATTCTCACCGCACGGTGAAAATACCATGTTGATTCATGAAAATGGTGTTCCGAAAGCGATGGTACTGAAAGATTTCATAGACGATGTAAATTTAGTCGATGAGGATTTTCCTGAGCTTGGTGATTTACCCGAAGAAGCCAGAATTCTTCTTCGTCATTCAGCATTAGAACTTAGCCATTTTATCTTCACTGGTTTGTTTATGGTGCATTACCGCTATATCTGTAATGTATTTCTGCAAGATTATCCGCAACATTCAGAATTAGAGTTTTGGCAAACTGTTTCAAATGTCATCGCCGAATTTCATGAGCAACATCCTGAACTGGCAGAGCGAATTGCCAAATTTACGATGTTTAGAAATGAATACGACAAAATTTGTCTGAATCGTGTTCGCCTATTCACCACCAGTTATAACGATGAAGCCGAGCGTCCAGTCCCAGTCTTTTTAGATCCGATCGCCAATCCTGTAAGCCCCAATACGCTTAAAAATTGGGAAAGCTTAAATAAAACACAATCTTCTCCTATACAAACATCAGCAAAGCGCCAAACAGAACTGAGCTAATCATCAATATTGAATAACAACCGATTTAAGTAAGTGATTTAAATAAATTCTAGATTGAAATAAGGACAGATGATGAAAACATTATCACAGCAATTGCCAGATTTTTATGAATACTATGAGAATGAGACGCAATTCTACTTGCGTCAAATGCAATATCCTGAAGACATGGCAATGGTACATCGTTGGATGCATGAACCCCATGTGATTCCACAATGGCAATTAAACAAGTCTGAGATTGATTTGAAAGTGTATTACGAAAAAATGCTTTCAGATGATCATCATCGTATTTTGATTGTCGGTGTAGATGGTCAAGATGTGGGATATACCGAAATTTATGAGGGCAAACGTGATCGCTTAGGGCGTTATTACGATGGGCATGAATTAGATCTAGGTTGGCATTTACTCTTTGGGGAAAAATCAGCTTTTGGCAAAGGTTATCTTCGTGCTGTGATGCGCTTATTAAGTTTCTATATTTTTGAAAATGCAGGGTCTCTTAAAATCGTGGGCGAGCCTGATTCTAAAGTAAAACCTTATGCTGCAGTGGTTGAAGAACTTTGCTATGAAGCACAGGGCATTATCCCGATGCCTGAAAAAGATGCCATGCTCTATTACTGCTTCCGAGATACTTTTTATGCCAAGTTTGGTCACTATTTAATTGAATCTACAAAATATTTAGACACAGTTAAAAAAGGTGGCACTAAAAAAACTCAACATGAACGTGATACTACGAAGCAGGTTGAAACAAGTTTATGAGCTATCGTTCAACCCATATTCAAATCATCGACATGCATTTTTCAGGAAATGTATCTGTCGAGGAATTTCAACTGTGGCTCACTCAAGTCGAAACATTGATTGTACAAAAACAAGATTTTGTTTTAGTGATGCAAACGGATGTTGAAACAACACTTCCTGAACAATATCGAGCATTGCAAGCAGCGTGGTATAAGAAATTTAAAAGCGATTTTTTTAAATATTGCATTGGTTTAGTCCGTTTAGCGCAAGATGAAGCAGATCGTGAACGCTTAAATACACCAGCATTACATGCTGCTTGGCGTGTTCCTTATTATGTCACTTTAGATCACGCAGATGCTTTGCAATGGGCAATAGGGCGATGGTCATGCAAAAAATAAATTCGAATCATACGGCTGTTTCAGTCACCCAACTTTCAAGAATGAGCCTGACGGTTGTCATCATTCTTTATTTGGCACATGCCTTACCATTGTATTTTTATAATGTGGCTTTACCCGCGATTCTAAGACATCAAGGTGTGGATCTCCGTTGGATTGGGATGTTGTCACTGCTTTATATTCCTTGGGCATTTAAATTCTTTTGGGCGCCACTGATTGATCGTTTTTATCTTAAAAAATTAGGTAAACGCAAAACGTGGTTGTTGTTCACTCAACTTGCCTTAGTGATCGGTGTTTTGGCACTGGCATTTACCCAATTCTCCTATGGTTTCACAGTCTTCATTGTGATTGGGTTATGGATTTCTACTTTTGCTGCCACACAAGATATCGCCATTGATGGTTATACAGTCGAAGCTTTTTCCGAGTCTGATTATCGCTTGGGGAGTATGGCGCAAAGTATCGGTGTAGCTTTAGGAAGTATGCTTGGCGGTGCTTTGACCTTATGGCTGTATCAATATCATGGCTGGCAAATCGCGCTGACTTGTCTCGCCACGATGACAGCTTTGACCATGTTGGCAGTATTTAAAATTCAAGAAAAAACAGATGTTCAAATAGCCAAAACAGCACCGAGTTTAATCCGAGCATTTAAACGACCTGAAATTCGATGGGCATTATTGCTGATTATTTGTTATCGCTTTGTCGAAGCACCTGCAATGGCAATGCTCAATCCAATGTTGATTGATCAAAAATGGTCACTGTCACAGATTGGCGTATTGATGTCGGTTGTTGGAGCAGGTGTAGGTTTACTGGCTGCGGTGTCTGCTGCATTTCTCCTCAAAAAACTCAAAGCAACGCAATTACTGGTCTGGGCTGGTTGGTGTAGAACCGTGGTCTATGGATTATTGGGCATGGCAATCATCTTCGGATGGCTGAATCAATGGCACCTATTATTAGGCGTCTTTGTTATTGCATTCCTTGCCATACGCTATATCGCGATGACTTCGCTCTATGCCCATTTCATGCAAAGTAGTTCTAAGGAACAAGCAGGCACGGATTTTACTATCCTTGTTTGCTTTGAATTATTGGTCTATTTCATTGGCGGTGCGACATCAGGCTTTCTTGCGCAATCGTTGGGTTATGGAAAGTTCTACATCGTTCTTGCACTGGTATCTGTACTGAGTGTGGTGCTTTCACAAATCATTATTTTCAAATCACAAAAAACTTTAAATCCATAAATAAATGGGGCATTCGTAATGAAAAAAATATCAATTCAATTCCAAGTAACTTGCTTAAGTTTGGCGATTTGCACACAACTCTATGCTCAGGACTCAACAGCTAATTCAAGTAGTCATACTGAAAATTCAGTGACTCAACTTGCGCCGATTGTGGTGACAGCGACTCGATCTGCACAAAGCATTGCTGATATTGCAGGGACGGTATACAGCATTGACCGTACACAAATTGAAAAACAAGCCAATGCAGGTAAAAGTACCGCAGATATCTTAGGTTTATTGGTGCCGTCATTAACCCCAAGCAGTGGAACAACGTCAAACTATGGCATGAGCATGCGTGGTCGTGTGGTGCAATATATGATCGATGGTGTACCCCAAACAGGCTATCGCGATGGCTCAAGACAGCTCAATAGTATTAGTCCGACCATGATTGAACGTATCGAGGTGGTGTCAGGAGCAAGTAGCATTTATGGTTCAGGGGCGACAGGTGGGATTATCAATATCATCACCAAGAATGGTGGCGAAGAACCTTTAAGTTTTGAAACTAAACTTGGTGTAACTTCAGGTGATAATTTTAAAAGTGATGCAATGGCGTATGAGGCGTCGCAATCTGTTTCATTCAATCAAGGCGCTTTAAAAGGTTCTTTGGGTGTGGGTTATGCCAAACGTGGTGAAATTCAAGACAGTCATGGCAATCGTATAGGTCCTGAAGTTGCACAAACAGATCGTCAAGATACCGATACGATCGATGTCAATGGACGTTTAACGTGGAAAATTGCAGATGGTCAGAGCTTAAGTTTTGGAGCGCAGTATTACAATGATGAACAAGACAGTGACTATGGTCCAGATTATGGTAAAAATTTAGCAGTACTATTTGGTGCTGCGCCAAGTCAAAAAGCTGTGAAAGGTTTGCAACTCGATACCCAACCACAAACTGAGCGTTATAGTTTTAACACTCAATATCAAAATGATGATTTCTTCACTCAAATTTTAAATGCAGAAGCGTATTATCGCAATGAACAGGCTCGTTGGTATCCTGCTGTAAACCCAATTGCACATAGTGCATTACCAAAAGATAGTAAGAATAACTACTTGGTATATCAATCTGATACGGATATTGATGTTTGGGGCGCACGTTTAGCACTGCAAAAGGATTTTGATTTACAGGGGCGAAAACTTGGACTGACTTATGGTCTTGATTATGAAAATGAACAAGATCGACAAAATATTCAACGCTATGATTTAGCCACTTTTATGGCAAGTAACGGTCTTAAATTTAAACCGCAACAGCGTTATGGTTTTGGTCCCGATGTTGAAACCAGTAAATTGGGTGCATTTATCCAAAGTCACTATGATTTGACGGATCGTATTGGTTTACAAGCAGGAATACGTCATGAACGAGTAGAGAGTGATGTATCGAGTTCAGTACCTTATACAGAAGCGATCATTGCTCATGATGTTGCCGATTATCAAGCCAAATCTTTAAATGGTGGTACAGTGAAACATGATGCGACATTATTTAATATCGGAGCGGTTTATCATCTGACTGATGCTCAACAAGTCTTTGCCAACTTCTCTCAAGGATCGAATTTACCAGACGTACAGCGTATGTTACGTGATGTTCCTGCAAACTTTGTTGTAAATAGCCAAACGATTGATCCAATTAAAGTGAATAACTATGAGTTGGGTTGGCGTATTCAAACGCCTAAAGGAATTAATGCAGGTTTAACTGCGTTTTATAATGACTCTGATAAAAGTCTGAAATTTGGCGCACCTAATTACACCATTGAAGTCTTAGATACTGATGAACGTGTTTATGGGGCAGAAGCCAATATTGCTTATCCAGTATCACCAAATTGGACAGTCGGCGGTACAGCTGCCTATACTTCAGGACAATTTAAAAATAGCAATGGTAAATGGCAAGAACTGGATGCAATTCGTGTAGCGCCGTTAAAAGGGACAGTATATTCAGACTGGCAGTTCAATGATGGTTTAGGGCTTCGTGTTCAAGCGCTTGCTATTGGTGGTACAGATAAAGCACGCCAAGATGCAATCGACAACGGCTCGACACGTCCACCTGCGGAAATCAAAGGTTTTACCATCATGGATGTGATTACCAATGCTAAAGTCGGTTTGGGAACTTTAGGTTTTGGTGTGTATAACGTTTGGAATAAAGATTATAAATCAGTTTATAGCCAAGCCGTGTCAACGGTATATGGTGCAATTTCTAGTTTGCCTGCGCAAGGTCGTACTTATGGTCTGACATATACCATGAAGTATTAATTTTCAAAGCCTCTTTCATATTAGGAAGGGGCTTTATTTTTAAACGCGGTTTTTAACTTTTAAATTTATGTTTAATATTTCTATGTACTGAGATGAAATGAATAAAAATAATGATAAAACACTGTGGATTTTATTATCTGCAAGTCTGGCGAATGGTGTTAGCTTTTCAATGATTTTACCTTTACTTGCCCCACTTATTCGCCAATTACACATGACAGAGTTTCAAGCAGGGCTTTTGGTTTCAGTCAGCGCTTTATTGATGAGTTTGACTGCAATGTGGATTTCAAAAAAAGCGCAGTGGCAAAATCAATTCTATTTGCTCAGTATTGGCTTTATTGGGATGACCATCACGTGGGGATTATTTTCTGCTGTGCTGAGTTATGGTGTTACTTATAGCATCGCGATGAGTCTGCTATTCAGCTTACTTTTAGTGACTCGAGCCAGTACAGGAATTTTTATGGCAATGCCACAAATCGCACTACAAAGTTTTGTCATGACCTCATGTACTGAGGAGAAACAACGTAGTCAAATGATGGCGAAATTTGGATCATTAAATAGTGTGGGTTTAATTCTTGGTCCATTGGTCACGACTTTATTAATCGGATGGGGGATTCTCGTTCCGATGTGGTTGGCGGTGATAATTTTAGCGCTGATGAGTATTGTCATTGTATATTTATATCCAAAAGAACAGTTGAATCATCAAGCTAAGATTCATGATGGGTCAGTTCAAACGACCACAGGACAACAGCAGAAGATTCATCAAAAACAAGAGACTTATTTACAACGAGAAGGTGATGGCGTTGCAAATTCAAAACAGATTAAGCGTCAACAAGACAGCATAAACAAAGCAATCATTTGGTTAATTCTAGGATTTAGCTTATATATCGCGATTGTGACCTTAAATTTAACTGCTGGATTTTATATCCAAGATAAATTTCAACTGAGTATTCCACAAAGTGCGATTTATTTTTCACAATGTTCGCTCATTGTGGGAATCGCATTGGTCATGATGCAAATCGCTATTTCTAAATGGTTAAAATGGTCATTACAACAACTGCTTTTTGTCGGGTTGAGTAGCATGTTGTTTGGTTTAGGAATTTCTATTGTCAGTGCCAGTATTTTCATTTTTCAAAGTGCTTATATTTTTTATGGGATTGCAGTGGCGTGTTTAATGCCTGCTTTTACCACAGGTGCTGCGCAATCTGTTGCATTGAATTTACAAACTAAAATTGCAGCACTTTGCACTATGGTTCAAGGTTTAAGTTTGGTAGTCGCACCATTATTGAGTACAGCTTTATACCAATTCGATATGATTTTTCCTTATTACATGCTGATCGGAATCTTTATTCTATTTTCAGGATATTTCGTCGTATTAAGATTAAAAACTGGAAAGTATGAATAAGGATTTAAACTGAATAACTAATGTTACGCAGTAACATAAAAATATTCCTGCTTCTCGATAAAATAGGATACGCGATAACGTCATCCGCAACGTGTCTGAGGCAAGACTACTTTTAATCAGATATGTTTCTGCGATCTATTCAATATCTTGACGGAAGTGGACGAGTTTTGCGGTGAGGAGCAACGCTCCGCAAGGTGGTTTTCTTGCGAAGCTTCGCTTCTCATTTTGCCGAAACAAAAGTGTGGTCGAGCCGAAGGCTAACCCCTAAATTAAAACTTTTGATGTAAGACTCCGCCAAGTAAACTTGAAAACAATGTTGTTCTTTTGAAGTGCGTAACATCTGTGAATAAAATTCAAGATTAATTGTACAACGCTCATTCAATTCAAGATCAAAAAAATCTCAATACATGGTTTAATAATGCGATTGAATTCGATGTGAATTTTCAGGTGTTTTTACAACCCAACAGTTTAACAGTTCCAACAGAAGCACATGACTATCCCGAGTGGCACAAAGGGAGAGTGCGTTACGCATTGTGGTATTTGGAAATACAAGATACTGAATTATTAGATTATTTAAATCAACTTCGGAATCAATTTGCGCCGTATTTGTTCCAACCCAATACCCGCCAGTTTCATATCACCTTATATATTTGTGGTTTTTTACTTGAAAATAAAGCTCAAGTACATTTTGACGATGATTTTTCACAGCAACAATTTCAACAGCAACTGGAACGTTTAAAAGTACTTGAACTTAAACCATTTCATTTAAAAGTGGGACGCTTAAATAGTTTCAGTAGTGCCTTATTTTTAGAAATAGAAGATAATGAAAATAGCCTAAGCAAAATTAGAAATTTATTTTCTAAGTCATCTCAAGAAATTGCTGCACTCAATTATTGCCCACATATTACACTGGGGCTGTATTCACAACAGTTTGAATCAAAAAAAATTTTTAAAATAATTGATTCTATACCACCGAAAACTTTTGAAATCAGTATTAATCAACTCAGTTTTGGTATTTACCAAGCCAACGTTTTACAAGGTCAGTTGACCACCTTACATCAGTTTCCGTTGAATCAACATCATAGGGAAAATTCTCAGGAGATTCATTCATGTTGCAATTAATCTTGGGTGGTGCACGTTCTGGTAAGAGCCGTTTGGCGGAACAGATTGCCAAAGATTCAAAACTCACAGTGACTTATGTTGCGACTGCGCAGATTTGGGATGACGAAATGCGTGATCGAATTGATCATCATCAAGCTCAACGTCCGCAAGAATGGCAACTGATTGAAGAACCACTATATTTAGCAGAATGTTTACAACGCATCGATCAGAATGCACCTGAAACAGGGCAAGTTATTCTAGTGGATTGCTTGACCTTGTGGATGAGTAATTTATTGATGAATGAAGATCAAAATTTACAATTGGCAGAATGTCAGAAGCTGTTAGCTGTTTTGCCGACATTAAAGTCAGAAATTATTTTAGTCAGCAATGAAACAGGGTTGGGCGTTGTACCAATGGGTGAAATTACCCGTAAATTTGTCGATGAATCTGGTCGTTTGCACCAACAGCTCGGGCAAATTTCGGACAAAGTCATGTTCTGTGTTGCTGGTTTCCCGATGATCTTAAAAGGTTAATATATGTGGCTTTTCACACTGTTGTTTCAATAAATGTAACATCCGTTGTGATCAGCCATAAATGAATTATTTTTAAAGTAAAAATGAGTAGGAATAGAAAATGAATTGGTGGTTAGATGCATGTCAAGTTCCCAATACTGAAATGCAACAACAGGCTGAACAACGTCAATTACAACTGACGAAACCAACAGGTTCACTTTCTGTTTTGGAAAATGTTGCGGTGCAATTGGCAGGTTTACAGGGCAAAGTAAAGCCAAGTGTAGATGCACCGTGGATTACAATTTTTGCAGGGGATCATGGTGTGATGGCTGAAAATATTTCAGCCTATCCGCAAGCGGTGACTCGCCAAATGCTACAAAACTTTGCCACTGGCGGTGCTTGCATTAGCGTAATTGCCAAAGAGTATCATGCAACACTACAAGTGATTGACTGTGGTTCAGTCGGTGAAGCTTATGAATATGTTGGTGTTGAACGTCACTGCATCGCACAAGGTACAGCAAACTTTGCACAACAGGTGGCAATGACTGAAGAACAGTGTATTCAAGCCATGAACCTTGGTCATGATAGTGCTGAAAAAGCCATTGCCAATGGTGCTTCGATTTATATTGCAGGTGAAATGGGCATTGGAAATACCTGTTCAGCCTCTGCGGTGGCTTGCTTTTTGCTCAATGAGCCTGCTGAAAAATTAACAGGTGTCGGTACAGGTATTCGCGCAGTGCAATTGGCACATAAGAAACATATTATTCAGCAAGCAATTCAACTTCACCAAGACTATGTGGCGGATGATGCTTTTAAAGCCTTATGCGCCGTAGGTGGTTTAGAAATTGCAGCAATGACAGGCGCATATATTCGCTGTGCTCAACTTGGCTTGCCGATGATCGTCGATGGTTTTATTAGCACAGTTTCGGCATTACTTGCGGTAAAAATAAATCCACAAGTGCGTCAATGGATGCTGTTTGGACACCAATCTGCGGAATATGGTCATCAACGCTTGTTGCAAGAATTGGATGCCGATCCATTATTAAAATTGAATTTACGTCTGGGTGAAGGCAGTGGTGCGGGGGCAGCGCTTGGTGTAATTAAACTGGCGTGTAGTTTGCATAACAACATGGCGACATTTGCAGAAGCAGCGGTGATTGGTGAGAAGGTTTAAAACAATTCACGATTTGCATGTGAACAAAGGTAACTAAATGAAATTGAGGATTGATTTACTTCGTCATGGTGAAACCACGTTAAGTCACACATTACGTGGTTCAACGGATGATGAATTAACCGAATTGGGTTGGCAACAAATGCAACAGACAATTGATCAGCATACGATTGTTGATCATCAATCTTCAATTTATAAACCTTGGAATGTCATATTTACCTCGCCTTTACAACGCTGTTTTAAATTTGCAGAAAAGTTAGCAACTGATTTAGATTTAGGATTGATCACAGATCCTCATTTACAAGAAATGCATTTTGGTGATTGGGAAGGAATTTCTACACAGCAAATCTATGATGAAAATCCTGAATTATTGGCAAATTTTTGGCAATATCCAACGCGTTGTACACCACCTAATGCAGAAAAATTGATAGATTTTCAACAGCGAGTTTTAACGGCTATCGCAGATGTTGGTTTGGAAATGCAACAAAAGAATCATCAAAATGCTTTGATTGTGACGCATGGTGGGGTGATTAAACTTTTGAAATGTCTGGCTTTGCAACAACCTTTAGATGATATTTTAAAAATGTCAGCAGAGTTAGGGCAGCTCAATTGCTTTATATTGGACAGTGAAACGATGCAATTGGAATGGATAGAGAATAAAAAATGACACCTTTTTTAATCGCATTGCAGTTTTTAACCACGTTTCCAATTCAACTTAAGGCAATGCCAAGCCCACAACAAAATGCACAATCCTTATTGTTCTATCCGATCATTGGTTTATTGATAGGGCAGATTTTATTTGCAACTGCTTATTTTCTAAATACTTTACCGATTATTTTACTTAGTACATTGATTTTAGTGTTATGGATTTGGCTAACTGGTGGTTTGCATTTAGATGGTTTGGCTGATACTGCGGATGCATGGGTCGGTGGTTTTGGTGACAAAGAACGAACTTTAAGCATCATGAAAGACCCTGCATGTGGTCCGATTGGGGTATTAAGTCTAATCATCCTTTGTTTAATCAAATGGTCAGCCTTGTATGTACTTTTAGAGAAAAAATTATATTTGGCTTTAATTTTATTCCCGATTTTAGGGCGCTTAGCACCACTCTTCTTATTCCTTACGACTGAATATGTACGTGCAAAAGGCTTAGGGTCTTCGATTGCACAATATATTCCCAAAACATGGGCAATGATTGTTTTTGCGCTGACACTTTTAGCGACAGGTTATTTTGTCTGGATTGGTTTGGCGACAGCAATTATTTTTATTCTCACTTTGATCTATTTACGCCATAAGTTTGTTCAACGAATTGATGGTATTACAGGCGATACCGTGGGCGCGAGTATTGAAATTGTTGAAGCGGTGAGTCTATTGAGTTTTGTGGTATTGAGTTTTTATCTTTAATGTTTTTATCTTTACTTTTAACTGTGATATTTAGTGTAAGGTCTATAAAGATTGCTTTGGGCGTTTTTTCTCATAGATCATCATGGTTAGGGAGAGGCTTTAAGAAAACCTCTCCTTAACCCTCACGTGCGCTTTATTTTAAAGCAGTGCTTTAAAACTTGCTCAGGAAAGGGTACGACCAATATTGATCAAGTCAGACTGAAAAATTACTTTTACAAGTGCTCTAATTTTTTAATCAAAATTTCTTTTCAACAGTAAATAAAAAGCTTGGAATCGCGTCATTCACACGTGCTTCGTACAAACTACCATCAGACTGATGATTCAAGCGTTCTTTATAATCGGTACTTAAAATATTTCGTGCGCTGAACGTTGTAGCCCAACCTTTGTCAAAGCGTTTGGTTGCACTAATATCAACATTGACACGTTCATTACTGGTACGGTCATAAGGCAGATAATCTAAGGCGCGTGTAAATTCAGGGGTATAGTTGACATTAATACTGGTCGCAAGACGCCACGGCTGATAGTTGTAAGAAAGCCCTGTACTTGCGGTATACGGTGCTACATCACTGACTAGGCGTTCATTGTGATCAGCATCTTCAATTTTGGCACGTACTGTAGACACTTGACCTGTTAACATCAGTGAGTGACCTTTTGCCGTTTGTTTTAATGCATAACGCCCTGCAAGCTCTACACCATAGGTTGTGGCTTGATCTTGGTTATAAGGGCGTTCTACATAGCGACCATTTTCAAGGCGAATGACTTTTTCAATATAGTCATCAATATCACGATGATAAGCTGTGATATTTACGCCGCCAGACTCCATGTTATAGCCTAAAGTGGTTTCAAATGCGGTGATTTTTTCTGGCAAAAGGTTTGGATTACCACCACGATCTGGATTGTTCATTGTTCCTGCATCAGCATCGGTCGAAACGGATACCGTTGGCATTAAATTATTGCTATTTGGGCTTTTTACGGCACGACTGATATTGGTTTGTAATGACCATGTATCGGTAAAATCAAAGCGGTGTGCAAGTACAGGGCTAAAATTTTGATCAGTATATTCAACCAAACCTGAACGATCCAACCACTCTTGACGCGCCCCCAAAGTAATCGTTTGACGTGGTGTGAATTTCCAACTGCCTTCTAAATAAAGCGCATAACGTTGTTCATCTAGGGTTTCAGCAATATTACTTTCAAGCTCATTAAAACGAGAATCCACGCCAAATTTAACTTGTTTTGTTTCATCGAACTTACGTACACCGTCGTAGGCAAGTCCATATTCTGTTACTGTTTCATCAATATAAGAACTATATTGGCTCGACTTGGTTGACTCAGTTTCATTCTGCTTTTCTACAGTAAAACGGACTTTGTCTGAGTCGCCTTTATCTTTTCGTTCATAACGTGTATTCAATCGGATACTATCATTCTTATCATTTTGAATTTGATTGCCGCTATTGCCATCTGTTTCATTATTACGATAGAAAATTTCAGCCACTAATTTTTGCTGATCATCCAATTGATATTCTACACGTGGTGTAAACATGGTACTGGTACGATCGGTATTACGAGTTTGTTGGCGGATGCCATTGGCATTTTCAACCTCAGTCGTTGAGGTTGAGTCATTCCACATTTGATTGGCTGATACGCTATAAATCCATGCACCATCACGTCCATCCGCTTGTACACTGACATTCTTACGTTCTTCTTCTTTTTTATCTGATTCAGTGAGCCCGTAGCCTAATTTTACCGAACCGCTAATTCGTGCATCATCTAATGGTTCTTTTAGGATGATATTAATAACAGCAGAAGAGGCAACTGAAGCTTGTGCAACACTCGGTTGTTTGGTGATTTCGATGCGTTCAATCATTTCTGGGGTGATTGAATCGACGACCGACATGCCACCACGCGGACCACCTTGTACAGGTTCACCATTGATCAGGAAAATTGGCGCACCACCACCACGGAAACGCATGCTACCTGAGCCACCACGAGGACCTTGTCCAGGCGTCGGCATTTGGAAACCTGCTGCACGACGTAACGCATCGTTGACTGATTGATCGCCATATTTCAGCATTTCATCACGTGTTACGATAGTTTTTGCGACAGCACTGATATCTGGATCTTTGGGTTGAGCACTCGAACCTGTCACTACGATGGTTTTTAATTGTTGTGGTTGTTCGGCAGTATTATTGGTTGGTTGTTGAGTTTCAGCGATAAGATCTTCAGCAAAACTTGCTGAGTTTATTGCAAAGATAGCGATACTTAATGTGCTGAGCGTACCCCAGTAAAGTTTTGTACGGTGCATGTTGCAGAATTCCGTTTATGTAATTTCGCGTAAGATTAACCGAAAATTGTGGAGAAATATTGTGGAGATCACAAGGAATACTAAATAATTATCAATTGTATTTATATTCTTAATCGGGCGTAAAAAAGCCAATCATTCGAAAATAATTGGCTGAATAAGACGTTGCGATTTTAAAGGGGGTTTACCACATTAAATCATCAGGAATCACATAGGCTGCGTATGGATCTTCTTCATCTGTGACTTGTTCATTTTTCTCTGCATTGGTGCTAATGATAAAGCCGGTCATTTTCTCATTGATACGTTCTGCCAAAGCTTTCGGTAAGAATGCATAATGATCACTTTCTTTGGCAATCACCAAGCTACCTGAAACAAGAGCATTATATATTTGCTGATTCAAATAAACTTTTTTAATCGTACCATCAATAAATTGATAAACGACCTCACCATCCGTATCTTTAATTTTATGTTGTGCAATCATTTGAATGATTGATGCTTTTAAGGCTTTTTCATCTAAAACCTTTTGTTTCTCTTGGTTTAACGCTTGATCTTTAGAGATTTTTTCTTGTTTATCTTGCTCAATTTTTGCTTTTAATTCCGCTTCATTACTTTGACCAGTGCGTTGCTCATGTTGAGCCTGTTTTGACAATTTTTTTGCCTTTTTATTGTCAACTAAGCCAGCTTTTAATAACTGCGCTTGCAATGCATTTTTGACCATAACACTTAACCAACTATGAATGATGTTTCGAACTATGTCGAAAATAAATGAACCAATACACCAGACTTAAACTCAAACTTAAGCCTGCGGGAATAAGAAATGCATTCAATTGTAAATAAGGATGAATGATGGTGGCAATCATTCCACCGATAATAAATCCAAAAAGAATAAGCAAATGTAGTATGACACGGCGTTTTTCACTTGAGAATCCTCGGAAATAATAACCCAAAGCCAATCCGAGGTCAGTTAAAACACCTGAAAGATGAGTTGTACGAATAATCGTGCCTTTATAATGGCTGACCATCGCGTTTTGCATTCCCATCGCAGCACTTGCCCAAAGTAGGGCATATTTCGGGTAATTGGGAATAAATAACCAACATAGGAAAATAAAAATGCCAACCAAACTGAGTGGTACGCCATAACGACGCCCAAGCTCAAAATGACTATTGCCCAAGATAAAACCACTATAACTAGAACCCAGTATATAACTGAGCAGAATCAGCGTCAGATAAATAACAATATCAAACTGCTGATGAATCAGCGCTTGAGCAAGCAGACTCGCATTCCCCGTCATGTGAGAGATGGATTGATGTAAAACGGTGATTAAACCTAAAACATTAATCATGCCTGCATTGACTGCAAGCATGAAAGCACCAAGTTGAATCCAGACGGGTAAATGTTGTAAAGGCATAGTAACTTCTATTTTTCATATACTTTTGAGACTGTGAATAGAACATTTACTACTCACAGCGCAATATACTACTTTTTAGAAAGATCTACCGCTGCTGTAAATAAGACGTCAGTAGAAGAGTTCAATGCAGTTTCAGTTGAATCTTGAAGCACACTGATCACCATACCAATTGCAACTACTTGCATAGCAATTTCAGATGGGATACCAAACAGACCACAAGCAATCGGAATCAATAATAAAGAACCACCAGCAACACCAGAAGCACCACATGCTGTAATTACAGAAACCACGGATAAAATAATCATGGTCACAGCATCAACTTGAATACCTAGCGTATGTACAGCAGCAAGGGTAAGCACTGTAATTGTAACAGCCGCACCTGCCATGTTAATTGTTGCACCCAATGGAATCGCAACGTTCGCTGTGGTTTCATTAACACCTAAGCGTTTCGCCAAGTCTAAGTTCACTGGAATATTGGCAGCCGAACTACGAGTGAAGAATGCGGTGATTCCACTTTCTCTTAAACATTTTAAAACCAAAGGATATGGGTTTTTACGCATTACAACTGCTACGATCAATGGATTGATCACCAAAGCCACAAAGAACATGGTGCCAACCAGAACTGCAATCAATTGCGCGTAATTTTTCAAAGTATCGAGTCCAGCTTGTGCAAAAGTTGCCACAACTAAACCGAAAATACCAATCGGTGCAAAAGCAATCACAATACGAATGATTGAATTTACTGCATCTGCAACATCTGTAATCACACGCTTGGTAGTATCTGAACCATGACGTAATGCAGCACCCAAACCCACAGCCCAAGCTAAAATCCCAATGAAGTTTGCTTCATGT
Organism: Acinetobacter sp. WCHAc060033; assembly: GCF_004209125.1. Lineage (NCBI taxonomy): Bacteria > Pseudomonadati > Pseudomonadota > Gammaproteobacteria > Moraxellales > Moraxellaceae > Acinetobacter > Acinetobacter sp. WCHAc060033. The sequence goes on from NZ_SGSW01000003.1 coordinate 131,725, forward strand.
AAAGCTGTAATAGGGTTGGTAATAAAGCTTAAAAGTAAATTCTTTAAAACTTCAGCTACACTACCTGGTGGTTGCAAAGCCGCATCAGAGGCATGGGTAAATACCAATGTACTTGGAAATATCGTACTTGCGATCACTGCACTGATCGCTGCAAGTAACATTCCAATGGTGTATAAACCCAAAATAGGTTTTAAATTTCCCGCACCACTACCGACTTTAAAATTGGCAATAGAGGCAAGTACCAATACAAAGACCAAAATTGGCGCAACAGATTTCAACGCCTTAATGAATAATTCACCTAAAATATTGAAATATTCAGCTGAACTTGGAAATGCAAACGCCACTATAAAACCAAGAATAATGGCAATAATAATACGTGTGACTAAACTTAAACGTGCTAGGGCAGCAAACATGTTGAACCTTTTTGCCTAAATTGGTCTAAAATCAATGAACAAGCTGACTATTCTATACCTAAAATGAATAACTTAAATCATACAAATGCTTTGTAAAAACTAAGATATTAAAAAACATATAGGTTTTTTGAAAATCAAGCTTTAATATTGCTTATTAATCAAGCAAATTCAATCTAAAATTAACAGAATGTTTGTGCATCTAACTCATGCATCGCTTGATAATGAGTTAAATAAATTTTACCGCTTAACTCATCAATGAGGTTTGATTGTTTTAAGCGATCCATCACAGGACCTTTGACTTCAGAAAGATGGGTTAGAATATTGAGTTTATTCAACTCATTATTAATTTCTTCTAAGGTTTCAAGTGCGCTCAAATCAATATTACTAATACTTGAGCAATTGATCACAACATGGTGCAAATCTGGATGTTTACTCACTTCTGAAATGACAAATTCTTTGAGCGTATTGGCATTTAAAAAAGTCAGGTTTTCATCAATGCGAATCGATACGATATTGGTACTGGTTAACACATCATGACGTGAAATATTACGGAAATGTTGTGTACCTTCAACCAAACCAATCACGGCGATATGTGGACGACTGATTCGCCATAACAGCAATAAAAACGTCGAAACAATACCAATGATTAGACCTGTTGAAATATCGATACACAAAACACCAAAGAATGTCACCCACATTGCGATTCCATCTGCTTTGGAATAGCGCCACGAATCGATAAAGGGTTTAAAATCCACCAACTTCCAAATTGAAACAATAATGGTTGCCGCCAGTATTGCCAAAGGAAGTTCTTTAAAAACACCTGTAAAATATAGGCTAACGATCACAATGAAAATAGAAGACAACACACCTGCCATCGGTGTTCTGGCTCCCGCATCTGCATTGACCACAGTACGAGATAAACTGCCCGTAACAGGGAAGGAAGCCGTAATTCCTGCACTAAAATTGGCTAAACCCAGCGCAACGAGTTCTTGATTACTATTTAATTCACTACGTTGTTGAAAAGCGGTGGCTTGCGCAATCGAAATTGATTCAACAAAACTGACCATGGTGATCATGGCTGCGCCTGGCAGTAAGGTCAGTACCAAATCCCAACTCCAAAACGGCATGGAAATAGGCGGAAAACCAGAAGGAATTTCCCCAACTGTTTTAATCCCATATTGATCTATATGCAGAAAATGTACCAAAGCAATTGAAATAAAAACCAAAAACAAGGGTAGCGCTTTGATTAAAAAAGGCATTGAATGCGCAAAAGATTTAAATAAGTCACTATTTAAAAATTTTGGTGCATAAATTAAAAATAGAATTGCAAATAAGCCAAAAACCAAGGTTTGAAGATTGGTTAAACTGAGGTATTGCCAAGCACTTTGTATAAATTCAACCACATTTCCAGATTTTAAAGGAACATCGACGAGGAATTTGACCTGACTCAGTGCGATTAATACCGCAGAAGCAATAATAAAACTTTTAATCACAGGATGACTGATTAAACGAATCAGAAAACCAAAACGGAAAATACCTAATAAGGTCGAAAGTATGCCAACCAAAAGTGCTAAAAGACATGCAGCTTGAATATAAACAGGTGATCCAACTTCGTATAGGGGAGAAAGCGTTGCAAAGGTCATCATTGAAATCAGCGCAACAGGACCGATTGAAAGTGTCGGACTTCCACCCACCATTGCATACACAATCATCGGTAAAATACTGGCATATAAGCCTGTTACAGGAGGTAAGCCAGCAACCATCGCATACGCCATGCCTTGCGGAACCAACATAGCAATGACAATTAATGCTGCGAGTAAATCAGCTCGAAATTTTGGCTTTGAATAATCTTGAAGCCATTGCCAAGCAGGAAGAATTTTACTGAGGTGAATCTTGGAGTCAGACATGAGTGCTTTGTTATCACATTTTCATATATATTATGCAGAAAAAATGCTAAGAAAACAGCTAAAATAATCCTTTAAGGAGTTAACAATTTGTTTTTAGTATAAATTTAGTCTGTTGCTTAATCTGAATGAAAATATCTCAAAGTTAAACTTTAGGGCAATATAAGTCATATAAAGTGGTCAGTACTACCGTCATTTTTTCATCCTTGATGGAATAATAAATTTGCTTTCCATCACGGCGAGTAGATACAGCATCACTTTTACGCAACATCATGAGCTGTTGGGATAAAGTAGGCTGATTAATTTGAGTTTTTTCTTCGATTTGCGAAACATTCAGCTCTTCTTGAGCAAGATGACACAAAATGAGTAAGCGATCTGTATTGGCTAAAGATTTTAAAATAGTCACAACGGATGATGCTGATTCACGCATTACATCAATTTCAAGATCATTAGACATATATAACGGTTCCCTGATTATTTACGCTATTATAACTGTGTCTATCATCATCGCATGATACTAACTTTATGTTTTTTGATGAAGTTCTAAATCAATTTTATCTATATAACAATTCAGGCTATTTTATTCACAATTTTGAATAAGCCAGAAACTCATTTTTTTCTCGTTAAATAATGAGTTTAGTACTGATTCGTTGAATAAATAGACAAATTGTCTACTTATGATAATATGTCGAGAACAGCTTTAAAAACAGTTGAAATATACATAATGAGTACATTTACCGTGATGAAAACCACACTACGTGAGGAAGCAACGATTCCGATGCTTGCTGTAGATGCGTTTGCACAGTCTTTTGTGCAAGCAACCCATTCAACTGTAAAAGTAACTTATGCTCAAAATCAACAGCTCGTAGAACAAGTGGATGGTCAGATTCATATTGTTAAAGATCTTTCAGATGCCTATGTCGATCCAAAGTTAAAGCGTAGTGTTTTGAAACGTAAGAAAAAACAAGAGGTGATGGCATAAGGTTCTATGCGTCAACCGAGAATAAGAATGTTTGCTGGTCCCAATGGATCAGGTAAAAGCACCATTAAAGAATATTTAGCGCCCCATCAAATCGGGGCGTACTTAAATGCAGATGAATTAGAAAAGCAGCTTTATGCAACGCAAAGTTTGGCTTTGGATGATTTTCATCGTGATTTATCTGCATCAGCATTGTTAGAATTTTTAAAACAAAAAAAGCGCAAAAAAGATCAGAAATTCATTCCTTTATTATCGACTGAGCCAAAAATCATTGACGATAGCCTCATCATTTTTGAAATTCAGGAAATAGATTCCTATTTATGTGCACGGATTATTGATTTTATTCGTTTTGAATTTTTACGTCTAAAAATCAGTTTTACCTTTGAAACGGTGATGTCACATATCAGCAAGGTTGAATTTTTACGTGAAGTACAGGAGCATGGTTTTAAAACCTATTTGTACTATGTCGCGACAGTAGATCCTGAGATTAATATTGGACGTGTGTATTATCGAGTCAATACAGGTGGGCATGCTGTACCTGAACAAAAGATTCGTGAGCGCTATTATCGAAGTTTGGATTTACTCATGTCTGCGATTGAAGCATCAGATCGCGCTTATATTTTTGACAATTCGAGTCATGGTGAAAAAGCATCTTTTATTGCAGAAATTGAAAAAGCAGAAGTATTAAAATTAAATCCTGCGGTTGAGTTGTTTCCAAAATGGTTTGTTGAAAAAGTCTTGGATGAATTTAGTTAAAATCGAAAATTTTATACATTTAAACACCAAAGATCATTTTATGAAGTTTTAATAAAGCAACCATTTATAGTCAGAGAACTTGGAATGAATAACTTAGATTTGATTTCTAAACTTGAAAAAATAGGGCAATTACCTCCAGAGCGTAGCCAAGATGTAGATGATTTTCCACTAGAGGAATTTGATCAGCACTTACAAAGTTTTGAATTACCAATAACTTTAGAAATCGCCAAGCGTTTAATTAAGCTTTCTCCACCAAGCAATACAGGTTGTTTTGGCGTGGAATGGGCAATATTACATTTGATAGAAAGCCTAAATGTGGAGCAACTTCAAGATTTAATCGCACATTCAGAGCAAAATGAAGTCGTTGATCTTTTATCCATACGTTTAAAAAATTATTTTAAAAAAAATAATGGTGAAGCGTAAAAATAAAGCTGATTCTACTTGTAGATTTAGAATGTATGCACTTTAAAGTATAGACTTATACAAAAATAAGATTGAATAATTAAATTAAACATATATTATAAAAACATATATTGTTATTGGTTTATATCGATGCACAGTTTTGTTCTTGCCTTCTTAGGAGGGATTCTTCTTGGACTCGCAGTGGTTGGCTATTTGTTTGTAAATGGTCGTATTGCAGGGATTAGTGGCTTGATTGCACAAGTGCTGAATCCACAAAGCTTGTTTAAAACCCCTGCATTATGGTTCTTATTGGGTTTATTTATTACACCATTTGCGTATGGTCTGTTTTTTAAACCTGAAATTGTTATGGTGCATTCAGAACCCATTTTATTGATCGTCGCAGGGGTGTTGGTCGGTTTTGGGACTCGCTTGGGTTCAGGTTGTACCAGTGGTCACGGTATTTGCGGAATGAGTCGCTTATCCGTTCGTTCAATCGTCGCAACTTGTACATTCATGCTCGCAGGATTTATGACTGTCTATGTGATGCGCCATGTGATAGGAGCTTGATTATGAAAAATATTCTAGCATTCGTATTCGGTGGCTTATTCTCCATAGGTTTGATGATTTCAGGCATGTCAAATCCTGCAAAGGTAATCGGTTTCCTTGATCTATTTGGACAGTGGGATCCAAGTCTAGCATTTGTAATGATTGGTGCAATTCTTGTTGCATTTATCCCGTTTCAGTTAGCGATCCGCAAACCTGTAACAGTATTTAATGAACCGATTGATTTACCAAAGAATAATCAACTTGATAGAAAACTACTTTCAGGTGCATTTATTTTCGGAATCGGTTGGGGAATTGCAGGGATTTGTCCAGCACCTGCATTTACTTTGATTGGTTTGGGATATTATCAAGCTGCATATTTTATTATTGCAATGTTGGTTGGTGTTTTGATTCACCGTAAAGTTGCAGGAGCATAATGATGTATCCACTGGTTCAAGATTTTTTTGATGAAAATACCAATACCTTTAGTTATGTCGTAACAGACCCTAAAACTCAGTATTGTGCAATTATTGACAGTGTTTTGGATTATAATGCCTCATCAGCAACAACGCAGACGACACATGCAGATCAGATCATTGCCTATATCAACAAAAATCAGCTTAAAGTCCAGTGGATACTAGAAACACACGTACATGCAGATCATCTAACTGCTTCACAATATTTAAAAGCACAGTTAGGTGGTCAAATCGCCATGAGCGAAAAAATCACCATTGTTCAAGATATATTTAGCAAAATTTATAATATTGATATTAAAACGCTAAATTCGCATCAATCGTTTGATCATTTATTTAAAGATCATGAACACTTTATGATTGGTGAAATGGATGCGTACAATATTCCAACGCCAGGGCATACACCTGCATGTTTAAGCTATGTGGTTGGTGATGCTGTATTTGTTGGAGATACCTTATTCATGCCTGATTATGGGACTGCACGTTGTGACTTTCCAAAGGGCAGTGCTTCTCAGTTATATGATTCAGTCAATGAAATCTATAAATTACCTGATCATATGCGGATGTATTTATGTCATGATTATTTGCCTGAGTCACGACAACATTATGTATATCAAACCACGATTAAAACTCAACGTGATGAAAATATACACATTCATACAGGCATTACCAAACAAGATTTTATCAGCATGCGTGAACAACGAGATGCAACATTATCTATGCCGAAATTAATTTTACCTGCAATTCAAATTAATATGGATGGTGGCAAATTTCCTGAACCAGAAGTCAATGGTTTACGTTATTTAAAATTACCTTTAAACTATTTTAATGGATGATTTTTAGGCACATTAAGTTAATTAAATGAATGTAAATTAAGCATGATTCAAAGTTTTATAAAAAAGCATAATGTTTTTATGAATATAATTATATTTTTATAGGAATTTCATATTGAGTACAATATTTTGTAATAAAATTTAAAAAACAAAAATATTGTTTATTTTTGATTAATAATTAATTTATTCTTATTTTTATCTAGATTAAGTTTTTGATAATAAATATGATTTAAAATATGGAAAACTAGATAAGAATATTTATAAAAACAATCTCGACCATTGTCGTAGTCTGAATATTGGATTCCATACATTTATCTGTATACAATGTCATTAACTGGTGTAAAAATGTTATATTCATCATATATTATTTTTGATATGAGTGTTTAAATACATTTTTTATGGGTTGTCATCGAATATGCATGTTTAAAATATATACATTTTTATAAAATAGTTTATATTTGTAAATGTGCTGATTTTATAGGATTAATTTATGGCGAGTATCACTTTACCTCTAGATTCGAATTTGAATCCAGTGGATTCGTCTGCCAATTCTATTCCTGTAAAAGTTGCACAAATTTCCAATGAGGTAAAACAAGCTTTGGATTTAATGCCACATTTAGTGTGGATGACTAAGCTTGGCGTGGGTTATTGCAATACTCCGCTCAAACAATTTATTGGCATTGAGTCGAACAATATTTGCGATACCGACTGGATTAAATATTTACATCCTGAAGATGCAGAGCATATTTATAATATTTGGATCACTGCACAAAAAACAGGTCAAAATTTTGAAAAAGAATGTCGCATCCGTAATGTAGATGGACACTATCAGTGGTTTTTACTCCTTGCACAAAGCACAGAATATGCTCGTAAACAATTTGATTGGACTATAACTTGTACCAATATTCATGACCGTGCATTGTTATTACGCGAAACCAGTGAGTCGTTACGTGCTAATACAGATATGCTAGATGTCAGTGTGGACTGTATCAAAATTATTACACCCGATGGTTTTGTTTCTCACATGAACAAATCAGGTTGTATTGCTTTACTTGGTAAAGAGAAAGTGAAGACTTTTGGCATGGAATGGCTTGGATTATTGCCACCAGAAGTTCGTGATCAAGGCAAGAAAGCAATTAAACAAGCGGCGAAAGGTAAGAATGCACGTTTTGCAGGAAAAAGTGTCTTTGGTAATTTGACCATGTATTGGGACAATATTCTGACTCCTGTGGTAAATGAAGAAGGGCAAACCACCAGTATTTTATGTGTATCTCGTGATGTCACGAAACAAAGAATTGCTGAAGAAAAACTCCGTATCACCAGTGAATTTGATGAAATGACGGGCTTAATGAACCGTCGAGCATTTAAGAAAAAACTCAAGGTTTCAATTGCTAAAGCAAAAGAAATTCGTGGTCAAACAGGTTTGTTATTGATTGATTTAGACCACTTTAAACATATTAATGACACATTGGGACATTCTGCAGGTGATCACTTGCTTAAAGTATTGTCTAAGCGACTTGCACATTGCTTAGATGAAAATGCTTATATTTCAAGATTGGGTGGTGATGAATTTGCTGTTGTGATTGAAAATATTGAAAGTAATGAACAAATTATAAATGTTTCAAAAAAACTCTTAAAGCAACTCGAAGCACCAATTACATATAGTGGTAAGTTGCTGAATGGGGGAATGAGTATTGGTGGGTCAGTTTACCCAGTAGATGCAAAAGATGGTTCTGGTCTATTAAAATGTGCAGATACTGCACTCAATGATTTAAAAGATCGTGGTCGTGGTGGCATTCGTATGTTTGGCGTAGATATGTTTGAAATCGCTCAAATGAAAGCCAAACAACTCGACACGGCGCGTCAGATAATCCGTAATAATCAAATTGAACCGTTTTATCAACCTAAAGTTAAGTTGGATGATTGTTCAATTATCGGGTTTGAAGCATTGTTACGTTGGCGTGATCTGGAAGGTAATGTTTATTCGCCAGCGACTGTGGTTGAAGCATTTAATGACTTCGAGTTAGCGACCAAAATCAGTGAAACCATGCATAATAAAATTTTTGCTGATATGTCAGCGTGGATTTCGCAAGGAATTAACGTTGTTCCGATCTCAATCAATGCTTCGCCAGTAGAATTTATGCGTGATAACTATGCTGAAATTTTATTGAAGCGTTTGGCCGCTTATAAAATTCCACATGATTTAGTTGAAATCGAAATTACTGAACATATTTTGGCTGATCGCGGTTATGAATATGTAGTACGTGCTTTGAAAAAGTTGAAAAATTCGGGAGTACGGATTGCCTTGGATGATTTTGGTACAGGGCATTCTTCGATGACCCATTTACGTGATTATCCAGTAGATTCATTGAAAATTGATTATAATTTTGTCAATCGGATGCATGAAGAAAAGTCGATCAAAGCTATTGTCGAAGGGATTGCCAAACTTGGACCAATTTTATCATTGGATATTATTGCTGAAGGTATTGAAACGGTTGAACAACTTGATAGTTTAAGAGCAGCAGGTTGTAAATTTGGACAAGGCTTCCTATTTAGCCAAGCTATCAGTGCCGATGATGCTAAACAAATGTTAATTTAATTAGGGTCTGTTGACATTTCATAAATGGCTTGCGTTGTCGGCTAAAATAGAGCAAACGAGGCATGAAATGAAAAGAATGGTGGTTCCATTTTTAAATTTCATAACGAAGTTTGTGATAATTTTAGCCACAACCTGAGCAAGAACAAAGCACTGCTTTGTTTGCAGCGCAAGGCGCAGCGGGGGACTG